>CAZTXE010000078.1:0-3624 GCA_964617305.1 uncultured Candidatus Saccharibacteria bacterium
TGGGATTCCATTTTTGACAAAATCGACTTTTTATCCAGCTTTTTTTTAACTAGCGCATATTTAAATACTATTTCGATTAAATCATTAATCAGTTTATGGTTTTTTATATTACTCGTCATGAGACCATATTAGCAGAGAACATATAGATGAAGTAGATGAGGATTCGAACTAAACTTAATTGGTGTTTATTGGTGTGGTTGTAGAAAGAAACGGCATTTTATTTAACTTTTATAAACCCAGAGTTTTCGAAAGAGAGCTATGTGTTTTGTCCGTAGTAACAACGTCCACTCAAGTTTGACGGGCCATTAGTGCCCAAGTTCGAACTGCTGTCTGAACTTCTAGGGTAATCTTTGTCTAATATTTAACTAGTAGTGAATATGTAATTGCTATATTGCCAACAACCATTAAAATGGCTATTAGCATCAAAATCAAACCCCATTTTTTGTATAATTTAACACAGGTATTTTTTTCTGGGTTACTGATGAGCCCCAGTATGAAAATAACAAGTCCAACAATACCAACACCGGGTATAAGCAATACAATAAACCTCCATATATCAAAAATCATAAAAGAATAATAACACATGTACTTATGAGGTGTTAAAAACAATGGCTGGGGGACAGGGACTCGAACCCCAATTTTTGCATTCAGAGTGCAATGTCCTACCGTTAGACGATCCCCCATTGTATGAGCACCGCTATTTTATCATTGATTTTGGAAAAGTTTAGTAAAAAACAAGCCCCACTACTGTGGGGACCTGTTGTTATTATTTAAAAATCAGTATTAGAGTTCAGCGGTTTCTGGAACAACTTCTTCTGCTTCTTCTGCTGCTGGTGCTTCTTCACCCATTGCTTCTTCTACTACTGGTGTTTCTTCTACAACCACTGCGTCGTCAGCTACTACTGTGTCGTCAGCAGCTGCTACTGGGTTGTGTTCTAGACAATCTGTACACATAAAAAAATTCACCCCCTTATCTAATATATATTAGAAATCAATACTGATATGCTCATTCTATAACAAAATCACAGGTTTTTACCATCCCTTTGTTTTTTTGCCTGTTTCCTTTAGAATTTGGTTATGAAAACAAAACACAAAGAACAAAGGGTTGCAGTATTCGTAGATGTTCAGAATATGTATTACTCTGCAAAGAATTTATTTAATGCGAAGGTTGATTTTGGAAAGGTTTTACAAGAAGTTGTAGCTGGACGTAAACTCATCCGAGCATTTGCTTATGTTATTAAAGCGGACGTGGGTGCTGAGAAGGAATTCTTCGGAGCACTTGCTCAACGTGGCTATGAGGTAAAGGCTAAGGACCTCCAGACATTTTATGGGGGAGCCAAAAAGGGAGATTGGGATGTAGGTCTTTGTATGGATGCGGTTCGCATGATGCCAAAGATGGATGTCTTGGTTCTTGTATCAGGTGATGGGGATTACCAAGATCTCCTAGATTATTCACGAAGTCAGGGAGTCAGAACTGAAGTGGTTGCTTTTAGCAAAACCACTTCACACAAATTACTTGATGAAGCTGAAGACTTTTTGGATCTTTCGGAAGCTCCAAAAAAGTATCTGATCAAGTAGAAGAATTTGAAAAATAAATGAAGACGTTGCCCAAACTTAAACCAGTTGAATTAAAGAAAGTTAAGGTATTTCTTGTCGGGCTGTTTCGTAGAATGAAGAAACCCGAGTTTTATACCCTTGCGAAACGCTTTTATATCTTTCTTCTTTTAGTTGTTACCTTTTTTACTCTGTATCACATTGGTTATTCAAAGAAGATCATACCGGGGGTTAGAGTTGGTAACACCTTTGTTGGTGGTATGTCCTATGATGATGCTGTTAAGGCAATTCAGTCTGCAGAAAAGAAACTTGATAAAACTATCACCTTGACCTATCAAGGTAAACAATTCGAAATGACTGAGGAAGGTATTGAGCTTGAGTATGATGTAGAAGCAACCGTTACCCGTGTTTTTGAGTTGGGTAGAAGTGGCAATATATTTATAGATACAAAGGATAAGCTTGCAAGCCTGATAAAGACTATCAGGATGCCTATGTACTATACCGTTGATGACGGTGCTTTAAGCAACCAGTTTGCACTTATTCGAGGTGAAATTAATATAGAGCCAAAGAGTGCTACCTTTGTACTTGATAACGGTTTCTTAACTCTTGAGGATTCCATGCCTGGTAGACGAGTTGAGGATAAAAAAATGTACGACACTGTCATTTCAAGCATTTCTAATTTGGATTACAAGAGCAAAACCCTTTTAGTTGAAACTATTGAGCCTGAGCTTACAAAAGCACAATTAGAAAAAGTCTATTCACAGGTAGAGTTAATAGTTTTTGATCCTTTAACAGTGAATTATGAAGAGAAAGAATGGGTTTTAACTCCTCAACAACTTTTAGACTTTGTTGAGGTAAAAAGTGATAACTGGAAGGTGACTGCGGGGCTTGATAAGGTTCGCTTTGAATCTTATGTTGAAACTCTTTCACAAAGTATCAACCAACTTCCCCGGGGTAAGGTCACCAGTAATGAAAACGGCAGAGTTACTGGATTTGAATTAACTAAAAAGGGTATAGAGTTAAACATTGCTACATTCACAGAGGACTTTAAAGATGCATTCATTAATGGAACAGATACGGTAACAGTTAGTGTTACCAAGATAAGTTCCCTTGATGACTATGCTAAGTATGGAATCTTTACTTTATTAGGTGAAGGGGTTTCTAAGTACACAGGTTCAGCAAATGAAAGAATACACAATCTAACACTTGCTGCAGAAAGAACAAATGGTGTGATCGTTCCTCCCGGTGAAATATATTCATTCAACAATTCCGTAGGAGAGATTAGCGGAGTGACAGGATATGATACAGGTTACATCATTGCAAATGGTAGAACAGTGTTGGGTGAGGGAGGGGGAGTGTGTCAGACCTCAACCACACTTTTTAGAGCAGTGCTAGACGCAGGACTTCCTGTTGTCATAAGACATCCTCATGCCTACAGGGTTTATTATTATGAATTGGATCAACCTGTGGGATTTGATGCTTCTGTTTATCAACCATCACTTGATTTTCAATTCAGAAACGACACTCCAAATCATGTTTTAGTTCAGACTTCCTGGGATTTAAGTACAAGTTCCTTAACTTTTAAGATTTATGGAACACCTGATGGTAGAAGTGTAGAAATAACAGAACCTGTTGTAACAGGGCTTGTAAAGCCTCCAGAGCCTCTTTATCAGGATGATCCCACCTTACCAAAGGGTGTTACAAAACAAGTCGATTGGTCAGCTTGGGGTGCCAATTCCTATTTCACAAGAACTGTAACAAGAGACGAAAGTGTTATATATGAGGATACTTTTAGTAGTACCTATCAACCTTGGAAAGCAATATTCTTAGTGGGTACTAAAGAGAATTAATCTCTATACTAATAACAGTATCTTCAAATTCCATTTGTCCCGATGTAGCAATCTTTACTCTATCTTTGCCCCTTTTGTATTCAGACATAACAAATATTCCGGTTTCACCCTTATTATCAAGTACCCAACCATCAGTTTCTAATACGTTTGCATAAAAGGTTTGTACTTCCTCTGAGGTTTTATCTACCTTCAATGTTTTCTGGGAGGATTGACCACTAAC
>CAZTXE010000078.1:3634-3885 GCA_964617305.1 uncultured Candidatus Saccharibacteria bacterium
GGGTAAGGCAGGTTCACCTTTATTGAAGTTTTTGTACCATGTACTTCTTTTAGGGGAATTAATCTCTTTGGTCTAAAACTAGAGAAGTTGTGGTATGCAAATACTGCAATACCTAACAAAAAGACTAAGGACAAAAATGCGTTTCTAACTTGAGAAGACATTATTCCAATTATACAATATAATTCGATTGTTCTAAGGCCCCATCGTCTAGTGGACTAGGACACCAGGTTCTCATCCTGGAAACCGGGGTT
>CAZTXE010000079.1:0-3848 GCA_964617305.1 uncultured Candidatus Saccharibacteria bacterium
AAGGGCATAATGAGATCTTTTTTGGAGAATACACAAGAAATCCCGGTATTTTGTTTTATCCTGTTATTTTGCTTATTAAAACATCTCCATTTATGCTTTTAGGTCTTTTGGTGGCTCTCATAAAGGCTAACTGGAGAAGGATGAAACAATACATTGTAAACATGGATATTGCGGTCTTCCTATCAATATTTTATATTGGTTATTTTGTAGTGATGACCATAGGTGCAAAGAAGATTGATCGCTATATGCTTCCTATGTTTCCATTCTTGGCTGTTCTTGTGACACTTGGGTTGTTCTCATGGCGGGAAGTATTAACTAAAAGATTCACACAGTTAGTTTTAGCTATATTATTGGGCGTTTCCTTTATTATGCCTATGTTTAAACTTTTTCCGTACTACTTCACATACACAAACCCGTTATTTGGGGCTCCTCAATTTGTTCATGAAAATATTGTTGCTCAAAAGCCGTTTGGTGTAGGAATGTTTGAAGTAACAACCGCATTACAGCAAAAATATCAATGTGCTGGGAATGTACTGGCTAAAGCACATAAACCTACCTGTGTTAGATACCCGCCTGTTGCATTTTTGGATCCAAAGCCTATGTTTTGGCTGTATGATAAGGGACAGGTTAAATACACAAAGATTGATGGCACAAGCAGCTACAGGCTTCTTGTTTTAGGAGTTAATGAAGAAATACCTGAAAAGGTTAGTAAAAGTAGTTATGATTTTAAGCATTCAGAATCCATTTACATAAATGGGTTAGAATATTGGAAGATATATGTTAGAAGCGATAAAGAAGTTAAATAGAAAAGAAACATGGATTATAGTTGGAATAACCTTATTGGGGTTAATTCTTCGTTTGTGGGGGACAAAGCACAGTTTTCCCTTTATCTTTCATCCTGATGAGCCCGCCCTTGTTCGTTCTGCAACAGGATTACGATTTGAAGCAAATCCCAATCACTTTGATTGGCCCCATCTTCATTTTTATCTAAACTACATTGTTTATTTCTTATTTATAAAATTTAGAGGACTTCTACAGGCATTAAGACTTCAAGGATTTTTGTCAGCAAAATTCCCACTTGTTTGGAGAGACCCCTTGGTTTTTTACTTCATATCAAGAGTTTTTGATGCAGTAATTGGGGCTGCAACTGCAATACCAGTATTTCTTACTGGTAAACGCCTTGTAAACAAAAAGGTAGGGTACTTAGCAGCGCTTGCTATAACTCTAATGCCTCTACATGTTCATGTGTCCCACTATGCATTAATTGATGTACCTACGGCTTTTTGGGCAGCATGGGCAATGTACTTTTCAGCCAAACTTTTCAAAGGTGCTTCATTAAAAGACTACATTCTTGCTGGGTTATTTGTTGGTTTCTCTGCCTCTACAAAATACAATGGGGGACTTGTTGCAATAACTGTGGCTGCGGCCCATTTTTTGAGAGTATTAAAAAACAAAGAAAAACTACTTTCCCTAGATAATATTAAAAAACCAATGCTGGCTGGATTACTTGCTGCCTTGGGTTTTTTCATTGGTACGCCGTATGCTGCTCTTGATTACGACACCTTTAGTAGAGATGATAGCCCTGTTGGTGCTATGTGGCAGTTTAAGAATGTGGGTAGTGTTGATCCTATAACCCATCTCAAGCAGTTTGGTGGAGTGCTAACTACAACATTAGCAGATGATTTCGGGTTTGTTTTTACTGGGCTATTTCTGATTTTTGGGATATATACATTGATAAAGAGAAAAGATTATACAGGGTGGTTTATTCTCATACCAATTCTATTCCTTTTTTACTACACATCTGGGTTTGTTAAGTTAAGATCCCACTACTTTTTGACAGTTTACCCCTTTATGGCAGTAGCATCAGGATATATTCTCTATCTTATACTTCAGAAAATATCATTCAGCTGGTTGCGTTATCCTTTGCTCATTCTAATTTTCGCAGTACCTTTCTTCCTTTCATATCAAAGGAGTTATACCCTTTCCCAAAAGGATACTAGGATCCTTCTTTATGAATGGGTAAACGAACGTATGACTATTTTGGATCATTTTGTTTATAACTCCAGTTCTCTTGGGCCTGTTGCAGAGAAACTTTCAAAAGACAGATCTGACAAAGATGTTATTAAAGCAAATCTAACGGGTAAGAAAGGCTATATAGCAATTTATATCGAGGAAGAGGAATTGGAAAGTTTTTATCTTGGAAATAATAAGGAATCGTTTGTGGTAGAGAAATATGAAAAGGTACATGAAATTGATGCTACTGGTAGGCGGGGTAACCATATATTAATTTATAGGTTTGATGAAATTAAGACAGATTAAAACTGAAATCCTTGTTTTTTTGAGTGTCGTTCTCATACGTCTTCCTAATTTGGGATTTGATATATTCAATACTGATGTTTGGAAGTGGAAGCAACGTATTTTCGATTTTGGTAGTGGTGTTTTCGGTTTTTCCTTTGAACGAACCTTACAAATGTATCACCCAGGAGTAACTCTTATGTGGCTGGGGTCTATTGCTGTGAAGTTCTTCAATCTCTATTACGATATTTTCACCGGAGGACCTCCACCCGACAATAATGTTGGTGTTGTCTTTGGCCTCCATTTTGTACAGAAACTATTTGTAGTTATAGGTATTGCCTTTGTTACAGCATTCTTATTTCATGCCTTAAAAAGACTTTTTGGTGCCAAATATGCCGTATTAGCTATTGTTTTTATGTCCTTGGAGCCTTTCTATGTGGCTTTGACACGAGTTATTCATCTTGAGGGTCTTATGACTACACTAATGCTCGCATCTCTTGCCTGGTTATTTTTGTATTTATATGAAAGGAAGCAAGCACAGTTATTAATATCTGCCGTTTTTGCATCCCTTGCTGTACTAACAAAGACTTCTGCCTTATTCTTACTTCCTTTTTCTGGAATTGTTTTATTTTTGTTTGACTATGAAAAGAATAAGGACTTTATTGGGGCAATTAAGAGTTCTCTTTGCGTGTATTGGAAGTGGTTACTAGTTCTTATTGTTACGTTTATTGCTGTCTGGCCTTCAATGTGGGTTCAGCCTGTTGAAACTATTAGTACCTTATATAAGGGCATATTTACAACAGGTGTAGATACTGGTCATATTCAATTATTCTTTGGAGACTGGACACTAGATCCAGGTCCTCTATTTTATTTTGTAGTTTTGTTTCTGCGTTCCTCCGTTTATCTCCTGTTAGGCATGTTGCTTTTGCCATTTGTAATAAAGAAATTTGATATTAAAAGAAAACAGATCATTTCATACCTGGTTTTATTTGCCATCTTATATTTTGTTGGTATGACAATTCCTTCAAAGAAGCTTGATCGCTATTTATTACCCTCTATGATGGCTCTTTTGTTAGCTGTGGTGTTTGCCTTCGAGTGGTTGGTTGAAAAAATTTCAAAACGCTTTAATGTTTCACAAATTGTGACCTCTTTATTATTTGTTTTACCTGTCTTAGCTTATCTTTGTTACTTACACCCTAATTACATTGCTTACTACAATCCCTTAGGGGGCGGTCTGAGTAAGGGAATGCATATTATTGAACCTAAGTGGACCTTTGGTCAAGAAGAACTATCCGAATACTTCAAGCAGGTAATTGTGGAGGATGGTAGAGAGGGTTTTGGAGAGGATTCCTTACAAAGTCTTTATTGGAAAGATGCTTTAAGAAAGAAGCTAGTTGTTGCTCTGCCGGAAAAGTACTATACACAGCTTTACCCTTTCTTTAGGGGAATTGATGGTTGGGCTGTAATTGAGGCTTTTACTCCAGATGCACAGCAATCTAGTCATTATGTATACCCAGTATGGGCTGATTATTCAGAGGAACATGGTAGGTTTA
>CAZTXE010000080.1:0-3843 GCA_964617305.1 uncultured Candidatus Saccharibacteria bacterium
AAAGATGACTAATACCTACCTCCTTTAATGCCTCAAAGACCTTACTAGTCTTTGTCAGAAAATACAAGGCACCGCCAAAGCAAGCAGAAACTGTTAGTCTCTCATATTTAGTTACCTTACTGGAAAACTCAGACAATACACCTTCCCCCTTATTAAGAGCTACAACAGTAACATCAAGGTTATCTCGTTTAACAAGCTGTGAAACCTCACGTTCTATAAATGTTTCAGTTAAAACAGGAAATTCAGGTATGAAGATGAGAACTTTCTTTTTCATTAAAAGCATTATATCAGGTTACAAAATGCTCACCTGTTGTTTAAAAAGTTGGGTATTTGCCAAGTAAATCGTTAATCCTTACTTTGAATATATCTCTTAGATTAACTAAAGAATCTCCAATGATACTTACCTTACTTCCAGCACCGTAATACCAAGTTATTGGAACTTCCTTTATCTTATATCCAAGCTTCCTTGCAATTAGTAGTACTTCTACATCAAACGCTGTTACCCTTGGTTGTTTAACTGTAGGCGTATCTGAACCAAAAAGAACTAGTCTTTTGAAAATGTTGTGAGCAGCTTCCTTTGTAAACACTTTAAACCCACATTGTGTATCCTGAATACCCGGGACAGCCACTAGTCTAATTGCCAAATTAAACACCCTACCCATAAAATGCCTGATCCAAGGTTCATTGTGTCTTGTAGCCCCTACTCCCTCACGTGATCCTATTACTAAATCAAAGCTATGTTCTTTCATCCATACCATTAGTCGTTTTAATTCTTCAATAGGAACTGCCATATCAGCATCTGCCATAAGGATATATTGGCCGGAGGCCATAAGCATACCTGTACGCACAGTATAGCCCTTACCTCTATGCTGATTACGCATAAGTTTTACCTCAGGATGTTCTCTCATATAACCTTCAATATTTGAAACAGAATTGTCTGTACTTTCATCATCTACAAGGATTACTTCAAAAGATGAGGAAAAGGTTCTCATAAAGGTCAATATTTGTGTAAGTGAGCTGGTTATAACAGCCTCCTCATTGTATACGGGTATTACTATTGAGTATTCAATCATTTTTTTACTTCCTTAGGCTTTTTCTCTAATCGCCAGATGACACGATTATACACTGTGTAATTCCAAATTAAACCTACCCCTATGCTAAATGCAATCGAAGAGTTGTACAGAAACCACGTATCAGCAAAGGTCGTTGTTACAAAACCTACAAACCAAAATCTAAACAATATGGGTATTGTTGTTAAAGCGAGAAAGGGTATGAGTTTTTTCAAAGTGTCCATAAGTCCAAGGATCTTTCTGTCTCCAAAGGTCCAAACATTGTTTAGAGTGTAGTTAAAAAGCATTGCAATTATTGCAGCCAAGGCTGCAGCTGCATTTGAGGATATTCCAGAAAACCTTAGCAAGTTAGCAAAGGTAAAGTCTACCGCAGCACCAGAAGTACCTACCACAAGAAATCTCAAAAAGTGTTTACTTTCTTTCATCCTTATAGCTAAAACTACTTTGAGAGAATCCATTGCATTATTTTGTTCCATCTTTGAATCCCCTTTGCCACGCATATCAAAATCAATTGGAATTTCTTGAATGTTGGCACCAAGCTTATGCATTCTAAATAAAAGATCTATTTTGTATGCAAACCCACTAGACATTACAGTATCTAGATCTAATTGATCCAACACACCCTTAACCCTTGTTGCTTTAAAACCAGTTGTAATATCCTTTATTCCCCAAAGACCCAGTACCATGCGGGAAAATAAACTACCTCCAAAACTTAAGAACTTTCTGTATAACGCCCATTCACGAGGAATACTTCCACCCTTTGTATAGCGAGAGCCAATAACATGATCTGCCCCTTTATCAATTGCTTCAATAAATCTTTTCACATCTTCTGGCCTGTGTTGCAAATCCCCATCCATTTCCATAACAATATCTGCTTGCATAACACCAATTGCTCTTTTAAAACCTTTTATGTAAGCGGACCCAAGTCCTTCTTTTTCTGTTTCAACAAGTAGGTGAACAAATGGGTTTTCCAAAGCAAAGTTTTCAACAACTTCTTGTGTATTGTCAGAAGAATTACCATCTACTATTAGTAAATGACATTCATGTGGAATCTGTTCAAATTCAGAAGCGAGCATTGGTAAAAGACGCTCTAAATTACCACCTTCGTTGTAGGTGGGCATTACTATTACTACCTTCATACCATTAAGGATACAAATAACAACAAGAAAATAATACTACCTACTAGAATGTATTCTAAGACAATCATTTTATCTATTCTCCTTTTAGCTGCGTGATGTAACACTCCCCAAACTATATAATAGACACTTCCAGCAAAGGCTAGTGCTATTTGCACAAACATATTGAATTTAAAGTACACAAATAACCATGCAACTATTGAAAGACCAATAAATAAAGTGAACAAATGGAGTGTATATTTATCCTTTAAGGTCTTTTCTTTCATTTTTAGAAATTTTATGTTTTTCATGTTCTTATAATATTTCTCCAGGAATTAGGGAAAACCATAATCCCACTACAGCTACAACTAAGAATAATATATGAGCGTATGCATTTCCAGAAATCTTTGGTATTGCTTTACGACGTGTGTACCAAATATCAAGACCTAATAATAGTGTTAAGAAACCTGCCACTGCAATTGTTATAGTTCTAGATGCAGTGGTTACATCAACTGCGGGTAGAACGGTGGTAGGCTGTGGAGCTGCTGTCAACAGATCCTCTTTGGCTATACGAACAGGAATAGTTGTTTTAGTAGTTACTTCAACCTGCTTGTAACTCTCTAAAAGATGCTCTTCATCAAGTTTTGAGGCAATTTGAGAAGCTTGTCTTGGTTTTCCAAACATTTGAACAACAAGGGTTGTTTCATAACCATCTAGCACTCCGTTTACGACAGCAAAACCGATTTCCTCATAATTGGAGTTTATAAGATTTTCATTGTGAGAAGGAGACTTTACCCAAGCTTCCACAACATCATCAGAGTTATTAAAATTCTTTGCTAAGTTTTCACCAGCATAAGAATAGTCATAGTCTGCTTCTAAGATAAAATCCCAAGGAGTAGTTCCATCTTGCGCAACATGTGCCCAATAATCATTTTCAAACATGTGTTTAGCTTTCTCTTCTGCTGCTGTTGTGAGTGCTGGATTAAGTCTTAGTGACTTTAATCCATTTTGACCTCTGACATTATTGGTCTCCTCCAACAGGCTAACAACTGAGATATTTGAGGCATAGCCTAAAACACCTGGAACTATCTTTGGTGCAAAGTAAAAAGCTCCAATAAGTAATAGAATTCCAAAAGAATAACCGATTAAGGCTTTGTGTTGTAAAAGTTTTGCGCGCTTCTTTGTTTCAGGGTGCGGCAAAAAGTGGTGCAGGAACTGATATTTTTGTATTGCATGTGTTTCCATATACGGATTGAATGTGGGCATCAAAAATAATTATACATGCACGTTAACCCTCGTGTCACATATACAAAATCCCCGGGCGTCCCCGGGGATTTTCGTGAAAGCTCTAGAAACTTTCAAAGTTCTTAATCAAGTGTATTACTTAACAGAATCCTTTAAACTCTTACCGGCTCTGAACGCAGGAGTCTTTCCTGCAGGTATGTGCATTGGAGCACCAGTTTGTGGGTTTCTACCCATTCTGGCTGCTCTTGTTCTTACTTCGTATGTACCAAACCCAGTCCATGTTACTTTTTCACCTCGTGCTAAAGTCTCGGAAATAGATGCGGATACTGAATCAACTGCTTTCTGTGCATCAACTTTGGTTAGACCAGTTTTTGATGCTACCATTTCTACTAATTGACCTTTTGTCATTTTTC
>CAZTXE010000081.1:0-3785 GCA_964617305.1 uncultured Candidatus Saccharibacteria bacterium
AATCATAAATACAGCACCTCTTAAGTGATCGGCAATCACGCGGAAAGGATACAAGGTAGCTTCATCATAAGATCTACCTGTGGTCTTCTCTAATTCCTTGATGGCCATATCAAATACATCAGTTTTAAAAACATCAGGGTCATTATTAATAGCGGCGAGCATTCTGATAAGGCCTCCACCAAAATCTATATTTTTCTTTGGAAGTTCTTCAAACTCACCTTCCCCAATCTTTTTGTATTCCATAAAAACAGAATTTGCAATTTCTAAGAATCTACCACAATCACAGTTTGGGTGACATTTCTCGCCATAAGAGGGGTCGTGTTCTACATCCTCAAACATAAAAAAGATTTCTGAGCTAGGACCGCCAGGCTCACCAACAGGCATAAGATTAGGGGCACCCTGCCTACTCCACCAGTTTTTTTCAGCATTGTAGTGGAAGATCCTACCATCGTTCATACCTTCTCTTGCTCCAGTTTCCATATCCTCAACATCCACTACCTTTGCATTAATTCCCTTTTCGGAAAACAACTCTACCAAAATTTCTTCTGATTCAATATCCTTTGGAATTCCATTTTCTTCATCCCCAATACAAACCGTTACATACAAATCTTTAGGGTTAAATCCAATCTCATCTACAAGAAATTCAAATGCCCAACGAAGTTGCTCTTTTTTCCAATAATCTCCAAGAGACCAATTTCCAAGCATTTCAAAAAATGTGGTGTGTCTATTATCACCAACTTCTTCTATATCAACCGCTCGAAAACATTTTTGAGAATCCACAACACGTGTTGCACCTGAAGGATAAGGCTCCCCAAGAAAATAGCGGAGAAGGGGTTGCATACCAGAGCCAGTAAACAAGGTAGTAGGATCATCTTTAGGAACCAGAGGACCAGAAGGTACTACCTCATGTTCTCTTGCTTCATAATATTTTATATATTTTTCTCTTAACTCGTTTAAAGTCACAAAAGAATTATATAACACATAAGGGTTAATGATAAAAGCAATTATCCCCAACACAAACTACAAGAGTGTGTGTCAGGGCAATTGTTGAAATGACCAAACGATGATTCAGCAGAGACGACCTTCAGAAAAATCAGCAAGCAACATGGCAGTGAGCAACAAAGCCCCTATCACATCAGGTAGTGAAGTCGAGCCCATAGAGTTGTAACTGCCAACATAAGCTATAACCGAAAAAACTATAAGAAGGCTACCCGATATGACAGCCATATAGCTTAACGCCCACCAACGTTTGTCCCAAAGCCAGAGCAACTTGTTTGTGATGGATACCACCACATAGAAAATCATCACGTACAGCCCAACATTTTTAGAAATAAATGGTTCTGCTGTAGCTGAAAAAAGTAACCCCTGGATTGTCGGCCAAATATACAATAAAACCAGTGGGCCGATAATGACGAAGGCACAACCCCATTTCTGCCGCCAGGTCAAACGAAATACCCAGTAGTGTCGTGCTTTGACTAACCAATTTGCAATGTATATAGCCATTTCTCATTCCTTTCAATAATAAGCATGGTCAAGATTTGGGGGGATAATACAGCTATTTGTTAGTAGGTGCAACTATGGAATGCACCATGCAATAGATCCTATAATATGCTATAACTTGGTAAATCAACCCTATAAAAGAGACGGAGGCTAAGGATGACACAGAAAATGAAAAAAGAAGGGAAGGTAGAAAGGTTTTTACTGGATGTAGCGGAAACCAGCGCCAAAGTAGGCAGCATTCTCATGATAGTGGGGTATTTAGTTGGTCTAAAAATAGATAAATTCCCACTATACCTGGAGATAGGTGTAGGACTGGGATTTCTATTTATTTCCATGGCGTGTTTTGCATACACACTATACGTAATGGAATTATGGAAAGTAGAAAAAACACGGGGCCTAACAGTAGTTGGTTGGGCAATAGGCACCTATGTTGTGGCAATTCTAGGAACTATGGAGGGGCTAAACGTTGGAATTCCGATCTGGAATCCCATCGTAATCCAACTATCAACGAAGTGGGCGGGGTATCTTTTATTCCCACTCATTTTGATTGTGTTAGAGGCATTGGGCATCCTGGTTTGGAGCATAGTCAAAGGAGTAGCCATTGTAAACGATTGAAACAAACACAATAGATAGAAAATGCCCTAAAACAAATCTCGAATGGCCTGCTTCACGTCTCTTTCTGGAGCAGGCTTCTCGTCAAACCCAGCACGTTTGTTGATGTACTCTTCAACCTGAGCAACAGGTACTCCATATTTCTGTCTTGAAAGTTCTCTTATCTTATCTGCAACACCTTCATACTTAGGCATTTCTTGTACCTTATCCCATGGAAGATTCACTGAAAACGAATTTGTTGGATGACCATCTATAAGAAGTTTCATGTAATAATTTCCAACTGAATTGTTCATAAGGTCACTCTTTGTAAAAGGATCCAGTTGAGTTTCAAGATACTCGGCATCATCTGGCCCTACTCTATATGCCATCATAGTACCAACGTTTCCAAAAATAGCATTTTTTATTTCATCTGAAAGTTGACCAACAAACTGGTTTGCAACAATAAGATTAAGTCTATATTTTCTGGCCTCGGAGAGAATTGTTGCAAAGTCTGGGGTTGCAAAATTTTGGAACTCATCAACATAGAGATGGAAATCAGGAAAATCCTGCTTACCCACAAGAGTATGTCTGCCCATTGCTGCAGCCAGTATCTTTGGCACAAGTATAAGTCCTAAGAAATTTGAGTTTTCCTCCCCTATCTTTCCCTTTGAAAGATCTACAAGAAGGATCTTCTTTTCAGCCATCACCTTTGAAAAATCAATTGCTGATTTCGGTTGACCAATGATGTTTCTCATTGATCTCTCTGTTACAAACC
Organism: uncultured Candidatus Saccharibacteria bacterium; assembly: GCA_964617305.1. GTDB lineage: Bacteria > Patescibacteriota > WWE3 > UBA101185 > UBA10185 > CAZTXE01. Next base: position 2,867 of record CAZTXE010000081.1, read on the forward strand.
TATCAAACTTGGACACAAAGTAACCCATCTTTTCTGACTTGTGGAAATCCGAAGTCTTTGCAACTTCATCGGTCCAATATCTTTTAACAAGAGGGTCTGTAATCTTTGGTATAAACTTTTTAGAATAATCAGGATCAATTAAGAGGCGAAGTACGTCAATCATAGTACTCTCCTTATCAACCATTGCAGTAAGCATTATGTTTCTGACAGTTCTTTCTAACTGAGGACCCATCATTCCTGATTTGTTAGGGTCATAAAGTTTATAAAGGAGAGCAATGAATGCGTTTATGATCATATTTTTTTGTTCTTCTGTCTCTGCCTCAAGTATATTTAAACCCAAAGGTCTTTGAGTATCTGCAACGTCAAAAAGGATCACATCTTCCGCACGCTCAGGTGGAATCTTTTCTAATAATTCATTTATGTCTGTACCATGAGGGTCTATAACACATAAGCCATTACCCTTAACAATATCCTGCCAGGCCATATACATAAGTTGTTTTGACTTACCTGTACCTGTTTGGCCAATAATGTATGTGTGCCTACGCCTATCGTCTTGCTTTATGTTTATGTCAGTGGACACTCCTCGGAAAATACTTGTACCAAGGTATGTTCCTTCCCTTGGGACATTAACTGGAGCTGCAGCCTTTCTAGATTCAAGCCAAACAATGTTTGGTGTTTGAACTTCCTTACCTGGAAAGTGAAAAATAGTCGCCAATTCTTCGATATTTAGTAAAGAGGTATTTCTATAAATAGGTATATCAAAAAGAGGAATGTGAATGTTAACTGCTGAGAGTCTTCTATATATAAAATCATCGGTTATATTCCTACTACTCTTGAATTTTCTCTTTTTAAAGCGGTTGTAATTAACATCAGTGAACTGCTCAAAGGAAGAAACAACATTTTGCAAATGAGAGTTTGC
>CAZTXE010000082.1:0-3749 GCA_964617305.1 uncultured Candidatus Saccharibacteria bacterium
TTGAATAGTTTCCATAGGAAAACTACTAGCAAGGGATAAGAAAAGTATGCCTAGAGCAACACCGCGAACTAAGACAACAGTAGTTAATCTAAGGTAAGATCCTACCTTTTCAATAAGTTGGAGAATTTTTATACCACTAAATACTAGGGCGAGTAAGATTTTTTGTGTAATTGTTATTTCCATTATGTCTATTTAGCAATATCAAGTATTTTTGGTTTTTCTACCCTTATTAAATCATCTCCGGTCATAATGATTGTCACACTATGATCTCCAGCATTAAAGGCAACATTCTCCTTAAGTATAAAGGAGTTGTCGTAATACGAAGGTAGGTTCATGGCTGAACCAACAGGTGGTATTGCACCTATCTCTAAGGTGGTTAGTTCCTTTACTTCTTCTGGAGTAGCCATTCTAAGGTCTTTGATTTCAAGATGAGTCTTTATCTTTTTAAAGTCTGCTCGTTTATCTCCTGGAACAACACAAAGAATAGGAGTTTTATCTCCAAATAGAACTAAAGCTTTAGCACCATCGGATAATTCTTCCCCTCGAACCCTTGCAGCATCCGCACTTGTATAAACAGGTTCATGCTCAATAAGCTCATACTCAACACCAGCAACGGCTAACTTTTCTTTAATCTTTTCAAGAACAGTCATATCAGCCTTAGGGAGTTAACCTTTTAACATCTCGTGGAAGAAATGTTGCCTCTTTTACACTAGGAAGATCAAGCATAAATTGGATCAATCTACCTGGACCAAACCCTATACCACCGTGAGGAGGACACCCGTACTTAAAGAAATTAAAGTAGTGTTTGAGGTTTTCAGTAGGAATCTTTAATTCAGCAGCTTGCTTCTTTAATACATCGTATCTATGTTCTCTTTGAGAGCCCGTAACAACTTCTACACCCTTGTACAAAAGGTCAAAACTCTTTGTAATTTCTGGCTTATCTTCATAACGCATATGGTAGAATGGACGTCCTTCTTTTGGCCAATCAATTAGAAATACAAAATCATGCCCTTCTTCTTCTTTTATGATTTTGAATAGTTCTCTTTCCTCTTCGGGACTAACGTCGTGATCAGCTTTACTGGCAATACCTGCTTTAGCTAGCTTTTCCTTTGCTTCAGCCATTGTAACTCTCGGGAAAGGTATCGAAGGAACAGGTATACCAAGGGCTAATTCTTCTTCAACCTGCTTAAACCCAGCTACTAAGAACTTTTCTAATTCATCCATAACATCATGATGTGAATCAATGTAGGAGATTTCAAGATCCCAACCCGTAAACTCAGTAGTGTGTCTTGTAGTAAAGGATGGTTCTGCTCTGAAACAAGTCCCAGTCATAAACACCTTCTCAAACCCAGCAGCCATAGCCATTTGTTTATAAAATTGGGGGGATTGGGGAAGGTAAGCCTTACCCTCAAAATATGTTACCTCAAATACGTCGGCACCCGATTCAGAGGGGGCACCCGTAAAGGAAGGACCATAAACCTGGATAAAATCATTATTTTCAACGTATTTACGAACACCTCTTTCCAAGGCTGTCCAGAGTTTAAATATCTTTATATTGTCAGTTCTTCTAAGATCAATCCATCTCCAATCAAGTCTTTTTGTAATGTCTATCTCTTCTCCACCCTTTTCTACAACAACAGGTATAGGTAGTTCAGGTTCTGCCTTTGACAAAATAGTGAGAGACGTTGCTACTATTTCGAAACCACCTGGAGCCTGTTCCTCTTCCTTCACAGTTCCATTAATTTCAACAACAGATTCTAATGTTAATTCTGAAACAGCCGTAAATACCTCAGGATTCTTTTTTAATACAACAATCTGGCCTATACCACTTATATCTCTAAGCAATATAAACTTAATACCACCCTGGTCTCTGATACCATGTACGAAACCCTTAACTACAATCTCTTTCCCAGTTTCTTCTGATATGTTTTTTATGTGTGTTCTTTTCATATGTTCCTATTTAAATATATACCTTTAGACCTTTTTTTCCCAACAAAAAACCTGGCCTAATTGCCAGGGTCCTAACAGTGGACGGTGCCACCTGGTACTTTTCACTTGATTTACAGCTATAACGGGCATTCCCGACTAGTTTTTAGCTAGCAGCCTCCCTATAGGGAAAAGGGGTTGTCACACATCCCTTATGGCTTTTCTAATTGAACACAGTCTATGGCGTTACAAAGCCATTGTCAATACAAATCTTGACACGTACCCTATAGCATGGTATATTACTAAGTGAAGGCAACTTCATTCTTCTCCTCCTTAGTAGGAGCCAGGTGCGTCGTACCTGTCTCCAACTACAAATAATCATGAGGGTGGAAGAGGCTTACAAAACCAGGTAATTTTATTGGTGTTGTTAATCTTCTGCCCTCGTGCGAATAAACAATCCCGAGGATGGACCTTAGACAAAGTGCTAATGCTTTCATGTCTAAACCATCCTCGTTTCCATTTTAAGCTTCGTTTTTACTAAACTACACCTAATGAACTTCCAAGAACTACAAAATAATATTAGAACTGTGTTTTGAATACTCTAACTAGAGAATTTAACATCCTTAACCATCAAGTCCACATATCTTCTACCATTAAACTCATTTTCGCGCGCAGTATAGGCAACATCAATAATATCGCCAAAGGCGATGTTACAAGCAACTTCATGTTCTGCTCCACCAAAAAATATTGCCTTATGTCCCCTTCCACCCACACCATCAGTACCTAGTTTTAATGATATGTGAGTACCATCTCTACCTACTGTATTTACATTTGTAACACTTACCTTTTCACTCATAAAAACAGGTTCTTTATTACCTACACCAAAGGGTTTTAATCTTGCAATACTCTTAACAAAATCTATATCTACAATATCAAGTGGAACCTGTGCATCTATCGAAAGAACAGGGACAAGATGCTCATCTAATACATATTTTTCTGCATATTTAGTAATATTTTTATTAAACTCATCAAATTTATCTGTATGGAGTGTGAATCCAGCAGCCATAGGGTGTCCGCCAACACTTTCAAATATATCTTCAAATTCTCTTAGGAGTTTAATAATGTCTACACCAATAACTGATCTAACTGATCCTTTAGCATAATCCCCATCAATACTCATAACAATTGCTGGTCTGTTGTGAGTTTGTTTAAGTTTTGCTGCAACAAGTCCAATTATTCCCTCATGATAGTCTTTGTTTGAAGAAACAATTATTCTGGGAAGATCCTCTGGATCTAAATCTTGTGATAAAGCGTACATCTCCAAAGTTTTGTCTTGTCGAGTGGCATTGATTTGATTTAGATAAACTGCATGTTCTCTAGCTTTCTCTTCATCTTCTTCCAATAGTAAAAGAAGAGCTTCATCAGCATTACTAATTCTGCCCGTAGCATTAATCCTAGGGCCCAGTACCCAACCTAAATCATATGTAGTAACTTCTCCCTTTTTACCTGCAACCTCACGTAAAAGCTTAAGGCCCAGAGGTGGGTTTGAGTTAAATATTTCTAGACCTTCTTTAACAATGGATCTGTTGTAACTAGTTAAGGGCTGAAGATCAGTAACAGTTGCTAAGGCAGCAAAGGCTAACAATTGAGGGTTTTTAGATCCAAGTATTCTACCAAGTATCCAAGCAACACCTGCACCAACGACTTCATCATTCCAAACAATAAGATCAGCGGGGGGAAGTTGATTGGGCTTTTGATGGTGATCAGTAACAATTACATTAAACCCCTTTTTCTTTGCATAAGCTATGGCATCAACTGCAGTA
>CAZTXE010000083.1:0-3646 GCA_964617305.1 uncultured Candidatus Saccharibacteria bacterium
TAAGTCAAATATATAAGTAGCATGGATAATAGGATCAATGGAATAGGAGAAACAGTTAAGGACAAAGGAGCAAATAATGCCAATAATACAATGACACTACTCAAAGCACGTCTGGTACTTGGTATAGAGGGAATCTTTGCCATAGGGATAATATAAAAAGTTTTTATCAAATCTTTAAAACTTAAAAACAGCAAGAAAAGGAGTGACAATAGCGCAGCACTTAAGGTAACACTCAGAACAAGATTCAAACGTAAATGGCTACCCTGTATTACTTCTAAGTGAAGAAGGGAGTTTATGTGCCGCACAATCATACCTACCTCAAAGTCACGCAATTTCTCTAGTAATCTGAAGGAAAGAAGTAGATAGGACATAAAGAAGAAAAAAGAAGTTAATAGCAGATACAGTCTGGAATTATTGAGAAAACTAAATACCTTCCCCACTTGTAAATCAATGTTAACTTTTTGTAGCTCTCTTAAAAGTGCTATACCAGCATGCACAATAACTACAACCAATAAGAGTACTATCCCATATAGAGCTACTTCAAATAAATGATTCTCTTTTAGTTCACTATATATTGAAGGGCTTATCACCTGCTTAGCAGAAAAAATCTTGTGCAAAAATGTAAATGCCATATGGCGAGACTTTGGATTTGCCAAAAGATTTTCAGGAATTATTATTACCTTGGACCCTTGATACATAGTCTCATAAACAAAGGTTGTCTCGGTTGAATTCTCCAAAGATAGATCAATCATCTTTATATTTCCAGAAACCTCCGAACTGTTACAAATGAAGTGTGAGGGTACAGTAAAAGAACTGTCACAAATTAATAGTAGTGTTGAATAATCGTGCGTTTGTAAACTATCTATCTCTGAGGTTAATAACAGGAGATAACCACCTTTTACCAATTCCTCTTCTGCCGGGTCCTCTAAAATAACTACCCTAGAATCATCTATGGCTTCCTTATAATATTCTCCCCTACTACTCATAAAACCCGTATTAGCCGTAAATAGAGTAAACAACAAAGATAAAAAGACTAATTTAGCTATATAGTTTTTCATAGAATAGTCCTTTTAATAAAATTAATACCAAAAGCATAAAAACAATCACAGAAATACCATTAGAAACATGGGACATATTTAACACCAAAAACACGGGAATCAGCATAAAGAAACTAAAGGTTAAAAAGTATAGGTGTTTCCTCTTTAAGCTCATGCCCAAAAACATATATACACCCAGAAACACAGTTAAAGTAAAAGTTAAAAGAAACTCTAAACCATTTACCTTCAGAAGAAACATGAATAAAGCAAACACCACCGCGCCAAGCAGTATATCTTTTCTTATAAAAAGACCTGTGAAACTGGTAATTGTGGCTTCAGAAAGGAAAAACACGACAAAGAAACACACCAAAACAAATAACAAAGGTATTAAAGTTACGTCTAAGTTTATATTCCAAAACATAATAATTATAGGGCAGTAATTTTTCAGGGTTTACACAAATAACACTGTTAGTAGAACCCTTCTGCTAGTATACCAAAGATTCTAACCTAGAGTTATTTTTTCTGTGACTTTATAGTTAATAATATGAGACATGAAAACAGGGTTGCGAGTGATATTAAAAGTCCCACTCTAAAGTACCGCTGAGGTGCAAATTCAATGTCTAATGAAACTTCAAAAGTACCATCTGAGTTGGAGGTGCAAACATCGGGTATTTTACAAAGTTCATCTACACTAATGTTCCAACCGTTAGCAAAGTTATTTATTTCAAAATGACCTCTGTTTAATTGCGTTACAGCCTTTTTGGAAGAAATGTTTGGATACAATTTCCATTTAGGATGAAATCCCTCGTTTAGTACCAGAGAAACATTTCCGTTAACGTCAGACAGCTTAACACTATATTTAGTGGGATTTAGTCTTTCATAGCTTACGGTATCAAAACCAGTCTCATAATTGTTTAAAAATACCTTAGGAAACACAGCCTCTCTATTCTTATCTACATAAACATCAAGTACATCTGTACTTAAATCCAGAATGAAATTTGGGTTAGCTTCCAGAAACTCAGCAATTGCCATATATGCTACTTGCCCATTTAAGGGAACGTATACATCTTCATATAACCGGTAAGACTCAGGAATATCTTTGTGGAGAACAATATAAGCTGTACTTGTACTGCGAAGGGTATCTTCTAGTGAAACATCATTTGGAAAGCCATCAAAAACATTTTTAAAAGCTTTGTGAGCTGTTCCTTTAGCCCAAATAGACTTATTAAAAACCAAGGAATCCGGTAAACCATAACCACCATACTGATCACCATCAACCCAGGCATAACTCGCACTAGAACTAATCTGAGGAAGGGTTAAAACATTAAAATTATCAGAATTACTTTCAAAATAGGAACGAACCTGCGCATATCCTTCAGGTACCTCAGTTAGGTACTTTTTCATCACTGCTTTACCAGCAAGCAAAGGATAAGCATTTGCCAATATAAACAAGGGGACCAACCAAGTTAAAATGGAAATCACCCTCTTTTTGTCGCTAACAAGTAAACGATGGTAGCCAAAAACTAGAAGGGTTGCCGCGGAAAAACACACATACATACCAAACTTGTAATAAGTAGCCCTAAACATTCCTAAGAACTCAAAAATTGAGAAAAGATTTATAAACCAATTCCCAAAAGGTGCGTGTGCACCCTTAGCAATTAGTAAAAAGCTTAGGAATGTACCTAGAAAGAATATTTCCTGTTTCTTGTATTTTCTATTCCCCTCAAAGAAATAAAACGAAAATATTACAAATATCGGAATACTAAATCCTAGGAAAATGAAGAAAGGTGATTTGGTCAAAAGAGAATAATAAGGGAAAACAGACCAGGAATGAAAACCAGCAAATCTGAAAAGATTTAAAAAGGAGGAGTGAGCACTACTAAATTGTATAGAATCCAAATTGCTCACAAAATTTGCAGCAGCATAAGGACTACCCCCACCCTTTAACACAGGAAATAGTATGTAACAAATAAGGAGAGTAATTAAAAACAGGGCAAACGCGTACTTTTTTATATTCTTAATAGTGTTATTACCAAACACAAGGTTATAAATAAGTAAAAGCCCTGCCAACACAAGTGTATTTGCAGGATTTCCACCAACAACAAGAAATGTAAGCAGGGAAAAAATAATTATTTCTTTAAGACTAGACTTACTATTTAAAGCCTTCAAGCTGTAATGAAACAACAAAGGTAATAGTGCGTATGTTAGGTGATAATTAGAAAGAGGCCACGATGTTAAAACCATAACTAGATAATTCAAGATGTAAAAAATACTACCTACTACGGCCGCACTTTGCGCCTTTCTTTTTGATAACGTGTCTCCTAAAAGCCCTAATGCAAAAACATAAAAACTTGCAGATGAGACAAAGAAAAACAAGAAATATATGACTCTGCTAATTAAAACAGGTGTTAATCCAATCTTGTTTAATAAAGCTAGAAAGCCAATAAAGGGTAACGCAATTGTCCCTATGGTATTTGCATACCCTGGAAAGTTGTAACTATTCCACATATAAAACGAAAGATCTAGGGCCTCCTTAAGATAATAATAAGTAACACCAATATCATCACCAATAAAGCTTTTAGACCATCCTAAATTGGTGTGCGTTACTA
>CAZTXE010000084.1:0-3552 GCA_964617305.1 uncultured Candidatus Saccharibacteria bacterium
AAGAATCTGCAACAGGTACTATATCTCCTCTTGAAACTGTTAGAGTTGGAGCTTTTGAAAGAGTACCCTTATATGTTCTTATAGACGAAGGTAGTGCTTCTGCATCAGAAATACTTGCAGCCGCACTCTCTGAACACTCCAATGCAATTCTTGTGGGAACAAAGTCCTTTGGAAAGGGGACCATCCAGGATGCAAAGGATTTTGAAGATGGTTCTGGAGTTCATGTAACTGTAGCAAAGTGGTTAACACCCTCAAAGGAATGGGTACACGAGACAGGTATTACTCCTGACTTAGTTGTTGAAAGACAAGACACGGATTATGAAGAGGGTATTGATCGTCAATTAGATAAGGTATTAGAACTTGCAAAAGAGGGTATCACAAACCTCGAAGATATAGTTACAAAATGAAATAAGAACAGTCAGATGACCGTCCTTATTTTCTGTTTCCCCCAACTAAAATATTTATGAATGCTAAGAATGCGAGGCTCCCAGCTATTGTTCCTTGTGGGCCTCTAAGTATCAATAATGTGTCTTTCGTGCAGCTGGTCCAGCCGCAATCTGAAAAACAGCATAGTGTAACAAGGATAATAAAGCCTAACAAGAGTATGCTCCCTCTGAAACCCATCTCTGCCTCCTTACTTGATTATTTTCCTATTTGAGTGGTCCTATAATATACTGTTTTAGTTGAATTGTTAATAGTATCGTTGTTGATGCCGATAACTTTCTTTCTAAGGTGATATAAAAATCCAAGGTAGGTGATGTTATTAAAGTGACAATTGATAGAGAAGGGGAGGTCTTGGAGCTTCCAGTGGTTATGGAGGAAGCTCCGGGTCCTTTTTAGCTTTGGTTGTCTTTTGTGACGTAATGCATTTCGAAGGTTTCTCCTTTCAAGGTGCTATTGAGAATTCTTCGTTTTAAGTACCAAATTCCACACAGAAAACCTCCGAGGAAGATTCCGAGCAGCACACCTATTAAGACAGTTGGGTGTGTAGTTATCCAAGTGCATAACATATGAATACCTCCTAACCTAGTGTTTTTAGTAAGTCTAAGCAGGATTTTAACACTTTTATGTCGTGAGTGTTGTTGTTTCCTCAAGAACAGGGTCTAATTGGCCTTCTAATATGCTTTCTATGTTTCCCCAGGACTTTTTAAGCCTATGATCAGTTATTCTGTCTTGAGGGAAGTTGTAAGTTCTAATCTTTTCGCTTCTTTCCCCGGTTCCTACCTGCCCAGATCTTAAATCTGAGATGTTTTTGACCTGTTTTTCAATCATTAACTTATACAATCTGGATCTTAGTATTTCCATAGCCTTTGCTCTGTTTTTGCCTTGAGTACGCTCTTCTTGGCACTCTACAACAAGACCTGTTGGTGTGTGTTTTATTCTCACAGCTGTGGATACCTTGTTAACATTTTGTCCACCAGAACCTCCAGCTCTAAAGAATTCTTCTTCTACATCATCAGGCTTAACTTCTACCGTGATAGGGGATACAACAGGAAGGACTGCAACGGTTGCTGTGGATGTGTGAATTCTTCCAGAAGACTCGGTTACGGGTACCCTTTGTACTCTGTGTACACCGGATTCCTTTTGTAACAGTGAATACACGTTTTTTCCAACAAGCTTCAAAATTGCGGTTTTAACACTCTTTAAATTTCCTTGGGACATATCCATCATTTCAATCTTAAATCCCTTATCTTGTGCATATCTTGTGTACATTTTGAAGAGATCTGCTGCAAAAAGCCCTGCCTCATCGCCTCCAGTACCTGCTCTTATCTCTAAAATAGCTTTATTGTGGTCGATTCCGCTTTTTTCATCACCTGTTGGGGTAACTTTGTCATATGATACATCAAGTTGTTGTATGGATTTCTCAAGATTTGCAATCTCAGTCGTCAAACGGGTATTTTCCTCACCAATTAAGACTTTCATGTCTTCATTTGCACTCTCAAGTAGTGCTACATTCTCTTCAAGTTGTTTTTTGAGATTGCTAACTTCGTTTTGCAGGTTGTTTTTTATATCTTGCATTGGAGAGATCTATTTATTTTCTTCTTTTGTCTCTTTGAGTAAGTCTTTTAGGGATGTTTTGCTTTGATTCTTACCTTTTCCTTTTTTGTTCTTTTTACCACCATTTGCTTGTGCCATAGCCATTTTCTTTTGGAATTTCTCAATTCTACCCTCTGTGTCCACAAACTTTTGTTGACCTGTAAAGAATGGGTGACAAGCACTACAAATTTCTACCTTTATTTCTTCCAAGGTAGATATTGTTGTGAAGCTGTTACCGCATGCGCAGGTAACGTTTATATCACTTTTTGTTTGTGGGTGTATATCTTTTTTCATGACGCTGGTGATTGTATCAATTCTTGTACTTTTCCGCAATAACTACGCCAATTGTGATGATTATTAATCCATACAAGGCTGTACTGCTAATTGATTCTCCCAGTAATATCATTGCTGCAGGAATAGCAAATAACGGGCTTATATAGGAGAATAGGGCGGATTCTGTTGCTTCTATAAACTTTATACCCCACTGAAACAAGAAATATGCCGCTATAGATGAAAAAACAGCCATATAAATTACACTTAGTATTGCTGTTGTATCAAACAAGAGTGTATATGAAATATTTGTTTGCATTACCTCCCATATGGAAAGGGGGATCATTGTAATAAGTCCTACATAAAAGGTTAGAGAGGTGAGTATTACGGGGTCATACTTCTTATGCATTTGTTCCAAATGGAAATAATGAAACGCTTTGTTTACCTGTTTAGATCTTTGTCCCATCATTCTTTTCCCCAGTATTATATATACGGGCCAGGTGGCGAGGTACGTAAGGTAGAGGACGTTACCAAAAAGTCTTTCTCCCAAGCCGTGTCCGTTACTTCCCGCTATTGCGGGACCTACTGTAACAAACAATGCACCGATTGTTGCAATAAATAAACCAATCTTTTCAAGTTTTGTTACCTTTTCGTTGAAGAAGTGATACCCTGCCCACACAACAAGGATAGGGCTTAATAATCCAATGATTGATACATCAATTACTGTGGTGTATCTAAGTGCTACAAAGATTACTGCCAGAGATGTTTGCCCAAATAAACCAAGTAACAAAATGTTAATGTAATCTTTTTTATCTTATGTTTTCTAAGCTCAAAAAACATGAAGGGTGTGATAATCAAACAAACCAGTAGGTGTCTGTACATAAGAAAGGTAAATGGGGGTATTGAAGCAAGCCCTAGTTTAATTACAGGGCCTGCAAAGGCCCAAAGAATTGTGGCACCAAGCATTGCAAAGTAGGGGAGTAAGAAACCAATATTTTTTCTCTTATTTCTGGGCAGTTTCACTACTTAAGTATACCAAACCTCTTATGTGCATAGTTTTCTTGATTTTCACAACTTAATAGCTTAGCATTATGTTGTATGCCCGATGAATCTTTAAATACAACAGCACCTGTCGAATCTCTTGTTGACGCTGATACCCCTATAGAAGCATCTTCTGAAAAGGTGGCGTCTCCCGAAAGAGAACCCACATTAGCTGACCAAATTGAGAGATTACAGTTTGATACT
>CAZTXE010000085.1:0-3528 GCA_964617305.1 uncultured Candidatus Saccharibacteria bacterium
TCTCTTGTGAAATAGAAGTTACTTTCAAATGACCTTCAGGACTAAAAAGAACAGTGATAGGGCTATGAGAACCTTCCTTATTCTTAGCAAAAACATTTGTTAATTTAACAGCTTCCAATAATTCTTCTACGCCAAATTCTGCACTAAGAACGGTATCAGAGGGAATTAACTTCTTATAATCAGGAAAAGATCCTTCTAATATCCTTGTTGAAACTGTAACTTCATCAGACTCAAATAAGGCCATATTATTGGATTCGCTTATAACAAATTTGATAGGCTCTCCTGCTTTGCTAAATATCCTTCCCACCTCAATTAGGGTCTTAGCGGGAATTACAACACTAAAGGAGTCTAAATCACTCTCAACCTTTAAAACCTTTTCAGAAAGTCTAAAACCATCAGCAGAAACAACTGTTAAAACACCCTTTTTATAATCAAGCAAGATACCACTTAGTATGGGACGTGTGTCATCTAATGCAGCGGAAAAGGCTACATGTGAAAGAGCATCACTAAAGACCTGGGGATCAAGTGTTATTACAGACGAACTACCTGTGATTTCTGGCAATTCAGGATAACTTGAAGAAGCTACCCCATTGAATTTAGATTTAGTTTTACCAGCCTTAACATGCATGATGGCACCATCAAGTTTGAAATCAATATTTGTTGGAGAAAGATGGGATACAAATTCACCCAGTATCTTTGCTGGAAGAGTAATAGAACCATCAGCATCAACACTAGCACCCACATAACAAGTAATACTTGTTTCAGTGTTGGAGGCTGTTAATTTCAAACGACCATCTTCTGTAACAATTAAAACGTTTGCAAGTATAGGAAGGGGGCTTCTGGCAGAAACTGCTTTTGAAACGGTAGTTAAACCTTTTTCAAGATTCTCTTGCAGGCAGGTGAATTGCATTAATTAATGGCCCTCATTTAATTTAAGAACAACACGGCGGGCTTGGCCTTCACCTGTGCTCTCAGACATAATATCGGGATAATCATCAACAAACATATGTACCTGGCGACGTTCATAAGAATTCATAGAGGGCATCATCACTTCTCTCTTGTGAAATCTAACTCTATCTATAAAACTTCTAACCATGTTCTCCAAATGATCTTTGCGTGAATCTCTATAACCATTTATGTCTACAACAATATGTTTCCATTCATTTAGTTCATTAAATACCATATGTGCTAACAAGGTCTGAAGTGCTTGTAGGGAACTACCATGACGTCCAATAAGAAAACTTAAATCTTCACCGTCAAGGATTATTTTGTAAGTGTCATCCTCTAAATCTATGGAAACACTTGGTTTAACCAACATGTGTTCCAAAATAGTACTTATATGCTTTTGTAAAATTTCTTGTGCCATAAAATTATTTCTGAGCAGTGGGTAGAATTTTTGTAATCCAAGGCTTTAAACCGCCTAGTCCTGAAACAAAATACTGTTGGATCATAGAAAACAGGGTAGTCACCAATAGATATAGTGACGCACCTGCAGGTAGCTTTATGCTTATTATGACAGTCATAATAGGCATAAGGTAAAGCATCTGTTCTTGCATATTATAAGCTAAGTCATCTTTCCTGTCAGGAGTTTTCTTTGCAGCTTTTCCACCTTTTTCCACATAAGGTTGCATCATCTTTGATGCAAAAAATTGAAAAATACCCGCAAGAACAGGAAGTACGTAATAAGGGTCAGGAATAGCAAGATCCATATACAAAAAGCTAGTATTAACAGTGGCATTTTCCGCAAACTTTAGGCTAACAAAATATATTAAATTATTAATAGCTTCAAGATCAATTTCTCCAGAGAATCTACGAATCACATTATATAAAGCAATAAGAACAACAACCATTGCAATTTGAGTAACACAACCGGAAGCTGGATTTAGACCATGTTTCTTAAATAATTCCATTTGAGCCTGGGCAACCTTCTGTTTATCATTTTTAAATTTCTTTTTTAGTTTCTCTATTTCTGGTTGCAGGTCTCTTTGTTTTTGCATGTTTTTAATGGAGGGGAGAACTACTGGAATTAATAAAGAACGAATTACAACAGTGAGAAGTATTATTGCCACACCCATATTACTACCGGTAATAACATAAAAGAAAACCAGTATATTAAGCAGTGGATTTACAAGTATTGTGTTCCATATTGCAGACATATTTTTATCCTTTAGGAGGGATCGTACCCACCTTTACTAAACGGGTTACATCTTAACACACGCCAGACACCCTTTAAAGACCCTTTTAACACTCCGTATTTTGTTACAGCTTCATGAGTATACCTTGAGCAACTAGGCTTGAATCTACAGGTATTAGCTCCAAAATTAACTGGAGATAGGAATTTGCGATAAAGCTTTATTAAATTCAGTGTTAATTTCTTCATAACCTTTTTCTGTAGCCGATTTAAAGGGTTGTATTACTAACCAGTAACCATCCTTAATCTTATCCAAATTTAATCTTACCACTTCTCTAAATACTCTTTTCACTCTGTTTCTAACGGGGGCCACCTTACTGTATTTTGTAGATACAACTATACCAACACGTGTAGGTCCATCATAACCAGAAACATCAAGATAAAACATCATAAAGTTTTTAGAACGAAAACTTTCACCTTCACGACGAACTTTATTAAACTCGTATGTGGTAGATAAACGGTTATCTTTCTTTAACATTATTTCTTATGTTTTTTCTTTTTGTGTATGTGAAAAACAGCTAATTTAGTTCTTTTCTTGTTTCTTCGATTTTTAAGAATACTTTTACCACCAGGGGTACTCATTCTCTTTAAGAAACCGTGCTTTCTTAGCCTTTTTTTCTTTTTTGGTTGATACGTTCTTTTTGGCATAACAAAGGGATTTTAATGTAATACCAGATTAAAATCAACCCCCATTGCTGGATACCACGTGGATAACTAGGTTAGAGTTATACACACAGGTATTTAATGGCACGCCCCACAAAAAGACTATGACAGCAGATTCTCTATGGAAAGCAGTTTTAGGAGAAATTCAAACAATAATTTCTCCAGTAATATATAAGACATGGCTTCAGAAAAGTTATGCAAAAGATCTCACAGATACTTCTATTGAAATTTATTTTCATAACCTATTTGCAATTACGAACACAAAGAAGATACATCCCTTAATCCAACAAACTCTAAACAAAATAGCAGGTCGCGAAGTTGAAATGACATTAAAGGTGGGAGAGGAAATTAAAAAAGAAACTAATAGTAACAATGGCTATGGCCCCTTATTCCAAGGTAATAAAAGTAGTGAAGAGGTAGATGTGCTAAGTAGAAGAAGCCAGAGAGCAGGACTTTCACCCTTTATGACCTTTGATAATTACATAGTAGGACCAAACAACCAATTAGCTTATGCGATAGGCACCGCCGTTGTAGATAATCCTGGTCAAAGATACAATCCCTACTTTTTATACTCAGGGGTAGGCCTTGGTAAAACACATCTCATACAAGCTATTGGAAATGAGATTATAAGAAAGAAACCTGATCTAAAAGTTATTTATACAACAGGCGAATCC
>CAZTXE010000086.1:0-3523 GCA_964617305.1 uncultured Candidatus Saccharibacteria bacterium
TATAATATTCAAACAAGTGGTAATACATTCTTTTCATGTCTCTTGTTTTAGATACCCAGAAGGCAAGGAGGGATATTGACAAGCTTATCAACATTTTAAGAATCACACCTAGACCCATTAATACTATGCACAGTAGTATAGGTAAGGGTTTTAACTGTATTCCTGTGTTAACAAATCCATAGATTGTTATTGCAAGAGCAAGTATATAAGAGGGCATTTTTTCAACCACAGATAGTTTAAAAGTTATAAGATTCATAAAGCTATTTACAGGTTTTGTAAGATATATGTCCAGGTTACCGTTTAGGATGATATCACTCACCCAGTCGTCTACACCTGCAAAAAATGACCAGTGGGTGTAAAAGATCAGTTGGCCTATTCCAAACAAGGTTAAGATTTCAAATTTTCCCCATTCCCCTATGCCATCAATGTTGCCAAATATTACTCCGAAGAACACAAGCGTTAGTATTGTATAGCTATAAGTTCCCATAATAGTCATCAAAATATCCACTCTGTATTCAGCTAATTGCATTAAGACGGCCTTGTTCTTTTTATGGTAATACCTTAAAAACTTCTTCATTATTGCCCCACCGAATCAAATTTTTTAATACCCTTGTTCCAAATCCATCTATAAGTAAGAGTCAAAATGATGATCCATAAAAATTGAATTATCAGATGTCTTACAATATCAACACTGGCAATTCTCCCTGTATATATTGCCGCCGGTAGGTATCCCATATATTGAAAGGGTAGGTACGTTATTACATTAAAGATTTTCTCTGGGAGTAGGTCCAGAGGGAACACCATACCGTTTACAGTGTCCATAAATCTGCCAGCGACAGCGATTATTCCCCAACCTTGCACTGTCCAAAAGGAGGCTGCGCCAATTATTGAATACAATACGTGAGCTACAATAATTGATTGGACAAAAGCAATTATCACAAAAGTTAAGTTTTGAGGTGGTAGAAAGGTATCTGAGAAGTTTGTTACCAATATTCCAAGTGCTATAAGTGGTGCAATGGTTTGCAATAACTTTTCTGTTATTGTTTTTGCAAACTGAAAGAGGTTGTAATTTACAGGTTTTATGAGAAGGAATGCTAGGGATCCTTTTCTCATGTCATCCATCATAGTTCTTGCAATACCAGCGCTTCCCACCAAAATCTTTATTGAAAAAATAACTGCGAAATATGTGATCATTGTGGAAAATGTGAAGTCTCCAACAGTGTCCCTTACAGAGAATATTGTTTTCCAGACAAAGAAAGCAATTAATAGAGATGCACCTCCGGCCATAATCATGGAGAAGAAATTAAGAGGATATATAGCCTGATTGATTACACTAGTTTTTGCAATTTGGAGATACTTTTTCACCCACCAAGTCTATCATTTGGTTTTGTGGTAGTAAAAGATTAACTGTCAACGTTTGCTTGTTTTGCGTGTGTTTGGATGAATTTCCTTCTTGGCGGTACCTGATCTCCCATTAGAATATCAAAAACTTCATCAGCCTTTGCTGCATCTTCTATAGTTATAAGCTTTAGTCTCCTTGTTTCAGGATTCATTGTGGTGTCCCACAGTTCATCCGGGTTCATTTCCCCTAGTCCCTTAAACCTTTGAATAATAGCTCCCTTACCATCCTTTGTTTTCAAAAAGGCATCTCTTTCTTTCTCATCTAAGAGATATCGTTTGTTCTTACCCCAGGTTGCTTTAAATAGTGGTGGTACAGCAAGATAGATGTGTCCGTTTTCAATAAGTTTAGGCATGTGTCTAAAGAAGAATGTTAGGTTAAGTGTTGCAATATGAGCTCCATCAACATCAGCATCTTCCATAAGAATAAGCTTATGGTATCTTAATTTCTCAATGTTGAAGTGTTCCCCTATTCCTGCCCCTATCGCTGTAATAAGATCTTTAAATTTGTCTGATCCTGCAACTTTATCAAGTCTTGCACCTTCTGTATTTAGCACCTTACCAAAAACGGGCAAAATTGCTTGAGTTTTACGAGTTCTTGCCATTTTGGCAGGTCCCGCAGCAGAATCTCCCTCAACTATGAAAAGTTCACAGTCCTCAGATTTTTTACTTGAACAATCTGCTAATTTTCCAGGTAACACTCCCCCACCCTCAAAAGCTGACTTTCTAATTACAGTATCCCTTGCTGCCTTTGCTGCCAGTCTTGCCTTCATTGCAATAACGTTCTTACCTACAATTGCTTGGGCTTCTCTTGGATTTTCTTCAAAAAATGTGTCGATCCCTTCTCGAACAACGTTTTCAACAGCAGGTCTAACATGTGAGTTACCAAGTTTTCCTTTTGTCTGCCCTTCAAACTGAAGTTCTGAAGAACCAAGCTTCACAGAAATAATTGCAGTTAAGCCTTCTCTTAAGTCATCGCCTGATAAATTAGAATCTTTTTCCTTTATGATGTCATGATCCCTACCATAGCTGTTAATTGCCTTTGTTAAAGCGGATCTGAAACCAGTTAAATGAGTTCCCCCTTCATTTGTTTTGATGTGGTTGGCAAAACACACCACATTTTCTGCAAATGAGCTGTTATATTGCATTGCTACCTCAACCAAAACATCATCCTCAGTCTCTTTTGATACGTGAAATATCTTTGCATGGACTGGTTTTTTGTTTTTATTTAGGGATCTAAGATAGGTTTTTATACCTCCTTCAAAGTAATAATTGAAATGTCTGTCATTTTTTTCATCTATTAGCTCAAACCTTATGCCTGCAGTCAGAAAAGCATATTCCTTAAGTTGTTTTACAAAGAATGCCATTTTGTACTCAGTGGTCTCGAATATACTGCTGCTGGGCTTAAATTGAACGATTGTGCCGGTTGGGTAGTTCCATCCTTTAAGGTCTGCTGTCCATTTAGCATCTTTAACCTTCGTTGTTGGTTTCTTAGGATCAAGTTTTTCAACCTTGTGTATTTTGTCCGCACCCTTCTCGTATTCCTGCATAACCATCTCTTTTTCATGTGCATTGAGTACAATTACTCTACACCAATCAGAGAGTGCATTTACAACAGAAGCTCCTACACCGTGCAAACCACTGGAAACCTTGTAACCACCGCCTCCAAACTTACCTCCTGCATGCAAACGAGTGAATGCAAGCTCAAGTGCAGAAACGTTATATCCTTTTTTAGTACCATATGGAATTCCTCTACCATTATCATATATGGAAACTGAATCATCTTTGTGAAAAATAACCTTAATGTGATCAGCAAATCCTCCAATAGCTTCATCCATTGAGTTATTAACAATCTCTGTGACTAAGTGTTGAAGTCCGTGTATATCAGTAGATCCTATATACATACCAGGACGCTTACGTACGGGTTCTAAGCCTTCTAGAACAGTAATCTCTTCCGCTGTATATTTTGTTATATCATCGATGGTTGCCATAACAGGGTTATTCTATTAGGCCTGAAGTATTTTAGCAAGGGGGTGGTTTGAAAAGTGGACAAGCAGATAGGTTGAATGAAGGTTTTTAGGCTGCTCTTCATTCCCGCTGTAACATCTGCTTGCCCATCCGGTAA
>CAZTXE010000087.1:0-3460 GCA_964617305.1 uncultured Candidatus Saccharibacteria bacterium
CACGGGGAATCGAACCCCGGTTTCCAGGATGAAAACCTGGTGTCCTAACCACTAGACGATGGGGCCTTGAACACTGCGTTATTCTACCAACAAACCCTATATATAGGCAATAAGCGCAAATATTTGTTAAAATCCTACTGTTCATGAATTTAATCACTAAACTTGTAACAATAATATTCTCTGCTCTATTAACAATCATTCCTTCCAGTAAGCTAACTGAAGGTGTTGTTGGTCAACCTAGATCCTTCTTACCAAGCAAGGTAGAAACTCAAACTGACAAGACAATATCTTCACTAATCTTTAGAGGTTTGTTCAAATATGATATCTATGGAGGACTAGTACCGGATTTAGCAGATACCTGGGAGGTATCAGAGGATGGTCTTGTATACACAATAAAGATGAAGGAAGGTCAGAAATGGACTGATGGCAGTGAAATAACATCAGATGATCTTATTTACACTTCATTTAAGGTAGGGGTTCTAAGTGATGTTGCTACAGATAAGGTAGATGCTCATACTGTTCGTTTTACTCTTCCTAACAAATTCTCACCATTTTTGAGTTTACTTACAACGGGTTTGATGAAGAGTAATGCTGAAGAAGAACAAAATGGTTTGATGCCTACTACCAGTGGTCAATTTAGAGTAATTGATATTAAAAGAAGTGGACCCCTTGTAAAAGAAATTGTTTTATACAACAAGGATTCAACGCAAGACATTAGAAAGCTTAGTTTCAGATACTATGCAAATGATGAGGAACTAGTAATAGGAGCAAAGCTTGGAGAGTTTGATTCCTTTGTATCTCAAAGTGAACATGTCTTAGAAGGTTTTGAAAACTACAAGTTTCCAATACAAGGAGTTTATTACGGACTGTTCTTTAACATGAGAGATGAAAAGTTTAGTGATTTGGAATTTAGAAAGAAATTAAGATCAGCACTTCCTGTTGAAGAAATGACCAATCCTTTAGGAATTCCAGTACAAGGTGTTGTTAGTAAGAGTATCTACACAAAGGATTCTATTAATACAGATCACTTTAATTTGGAATTAAGTGAAGAAGTGATAAATCAAGAAATAGTTATTACAGTACCTGATATAACTACTCACGTAGAACTTGCTAAAAGAATAACAACTGTGTGGGAAGATAAATTTAACATCCCTGTAGATCTTAGAAGGATATCTCCTGAAGATTTTCTTACTAAGGTAATAGAACCAAGAGAATTTGAAGTATTACTTTATGGTCAAGAAGTAGGGAGAGATCCAGACAGATATGTATATTGGCATTCAACAAAGATAGATTCTCCAAATCTAAACATTACAGGTTTTGAGCACGTTAGAGCAGATAGAGCACTAGAGGAGGGAAGAAACAATGTTGATTTTGCAGAAAGACAGATTCACTATCATGAATTACAAGATGTGATTGAGGAACAAGTACCAGCAGTATTTATGTACCACCCTTATGCTAACTATTATGTTTCTTCCTATATTGAAGGTATTGGTGAGAAGTACACCTATACACTAGCTGATAGATTCTTAGATTTTAGTAACTGGAAAATAATTCAAACAAACTAGAAAACCTAATGATATAATAACGCTTGTTATCGTGGTGGCTGTAGTTCAGTGGTAGA
The DNA here is from genome assembly GCA_964617305.1 of uncultured Candidatus Saccharibacteria bacterium. Classification (GTDB taxonomy): domain Bacteria; phylum Patescibacteriota; class WWE3; order UBA101185; family UBA10185; genus CAZTXE01. The sequence continues at coordinate 1,622 of CAZTXE010000087.1, forward strand.
ACGCCGCTCTGTGGAGGCGGATGTCGTGGGTTCGAATCCCATCAGTCACCCCAAACATTTCCCCCTTTAATAACAGTGTTTCCAGCTACCCTTGTTTTGATGGTTTGACCTGCAATAATTTCTCACCTTATAGATACTATTTTATGCACAACTTTTTCTATGCTAATGACAGATTCCTCAAAAAGATCTGCAATAATTGTTGGCCCTATTACTGCAAAGACTTTACTTGCAGCAGCATTTATTGGATATTCATTTTGAGATAAATCTAAGATTTTCATTGTTGCAACCTCCATCAAACATTCCTTTTCATTATGTGTAAGTGGACTCACATTAATCTCATTTTCAATGATTATATGTACTAGCTCATGAGCAATGGTAAACTCAATTTTCTTCGGCCTATCATAATTTTCTCTTATTCTAACTTTAATTATCCCGTCTTTAGGGTAATATGAACCTGCAACTCCATAGTTAGTAATTAGTAATTTAAAAAATCTTCCAGAGTCTATGAGATTAAAGCTGGAGTGAATACGCTCTATTAGCAGATCTACATTACCCAATTTTGATAGTCTTTTACCAATTATATTCAGGTGATTATCATAACTATCTTGATTCGCATCGTACTCTGCCATAACCTTACTCCTTACTACAGCCATTTGCTCGTTTCGTGCATCTCGCCAATTTTCCACAATAAACTTTTGTTTTATGGCATTAAAAGATGGGTATTTTATTGGTATGAAAAATGAAATATTAGAATATCTGTCAAAATGATCATAATAGTAAATTGCTCGTTCAATTTCCTCCTTTAGTGAAGATTTCATTACAAATAGTCTTTTAAAACTAGTTGTTTTTTTATCATTTTTAACTTTAATAATAGAAATTATACAGTAGCAATTATTTCAGTTCGAACCAGTTAGCTTATTATGTATAATTCAATTATGCTCCTGTTTTCTAAAAAAACGTTTTGCCCAATGTTAGGGATATATGCATAATATGGAGACACATTCTTCACCAGAAGCAAACATGTCGTTTTTTCCAGATGTCTTATTTGAGGAGGGCGAAATTACCTCAATTGAGCGCCCTGAATTAATAAGTGATCTACCCGTATACAATTTTAAAGAGTTTGTTCAGAGGTGTGTAGATAATGGCGAGTTGCTTGATAAGTATTGTTCCTTGTCAGCACAACCTTTAGAGTATGCAGGAGCTGGCCAGGATGGTTCTGTTGTCACATTAGAAATGGGTGATAAAGCTCTAGCACTCAAAACAATACATGGTGTTGGGCTTCCGGAGGAGCTCACAGATAATTTTTTAACCTTGCTAGGTGGTGAGGTTAGTCCCTATATGAGGCGTTCTTTTGTTGGTTCTGATGAGAATCCTCCAAAGTATAGAGAGAAAATGCTTACTTCCGAGGTTGTGGGTTCCTATCTAGGGAGTATTATTGAGCCTGATTATGTCTCACCTCCATATGGAATCCTCGAGCATAATGGCCATATTGTTGGTTTCATTTCAGAGAGAATTAAGGGTACCTTTTTAACGGAAGCTGCTCTTTATGATCATGTGGATGAACAAGAATACAACAAAGTTAAAGAGCGTTTATACAATGGTGGAGTTCACGTAGATAATATGATAGATAGAGAAAACTTTGCAGTGGAACTGGAGGAAGATGGTTCTCTAAGGCGTGCTCACATTTTTGATGTAAGTGCTGATCAACAAGTTTTTGGATTAAATCCAATAGATTTGCCAAAAGGAGCTAAATACATTAAAAGAAGGGAAAATGAGCGAGGCCCTGTTGCTACATTTATGGACAGTTCTGGTGTCGTAATGAGTGTATCTGAGCTTTAC
>CAZTXE010000088.1:0-3408 GCA_964617305.1 uncultured Candidatus Saccharibacteria bacterium
CAAAGTGTCTGCACCACTTACCTCAGCCCATGTAGGAGCTGCAGCCCCATTACTTGTAAGTACTTGTCCTGCAGTTCCTGCGTCAGTGTTTTGCATAGTGCTCCCATCGGTATATATGACACCACCTGCCGTTGTTGTTACCCCTTCAAGTGTGTTGATGTCGTCTGCCTCAGCATCAATATCTGCAAGTAGGTCAATGTATGCAGGATCTAGTTCACTACCATCTACTTCCAAGGTACCTGTTATGTCAATTGTGCCGTCATACTCTAGATTGTCTGTAAGCATTACCCCAGTTACAGTCCCTACTGCAATGGTTGTATCATTTAGCGGTCCCTCAACATCTCCTGTGAGATCCAGTATATCTTCCAGAGTATTTTCTGTAGTTGCATCAATGTCAGTAAGTCCTGCAAGAGAACCAAGTCCTGTTAGGTTAACGGAAGGTGTAGATATATCCCCATTGAATAGTGCATCTCCATCAACAGTAAGCCCCTTAGCTAGATTTGTTGGCACATTAACTATAAATTGATAATCTGTTTCTCTATCTCTTTTGCCTAGTACTGCTTTCTCTGCTTCAGTAGCAATTCTTTCACCTGATTTGTTTGTACCTCTTACATTCCCATCTTTTTTGGTTAAAGAAAGGTACGTTCCTAAAAATGTGGCAAGGCCTAATACAACTATCGCGAGTGCTATTGTTGAATATAATTTTGTTTTGAAAATTTTATCTTGTAGTTTTTGTGCATTTGCCTTCGTCTTGATTTCATCTTTTTCACTCTTTCTTTCCTCTGTTACTTTTGCAACATATGCCTTTGAATTGATCTTTTGTTGAAAACCTTTGAGTGTTTCTAAGTCTTTTTGTGTGTAATATCTGTGTCCACGAGAGTTTCTTTTAGGGGAGAAATGTCCTTGTGACTCCCATAACCTTAGCAGTTGGGGAGTGATTCGAAGCTTAGTAGAAGCCTCTGATATTGAGTAGTGTTTGTCATAGTTACTTTGGACAGGCATAGACAGGTCTTTTTTGTTACAGTTGCAACAAAATAATACTGTATTAATTGTACAAAATGAGGTAGAAAATGCAACTGTTTGATGCTTGCAAATCGATAAAAACCCATCCTCTTTTTTTGTTATAAACTAGGCGTTAAAAGTTAGGCATATTTTAGTTGTATTTAAGTGAATTGAGTTGTTGTTTTGTTCAATTTGAGTAGAATCACGTAAAAGTACACTAAATGCTTTAGTTGTAATTAAACTCTAAGGTGTGCCTTCACTAGGTCCGAAGTAAATAGTACCTTTTTGCTATAACTGGGTTATTTTTTATCAACTATTAGCCAATCAATTTCAATATCTTCCTCTTGTGTATCACCCAGTTGTATTTCAAATGTGTCATCTCCAATAACTTCCTTACCAACTAGAACTGGTTTGTCAGGAGTTATTAATATCAAAGACTCATTGGATAGGGAGGTGGTTGTTACTGTAATTGTGTTATTACCTGCTTTTATAATAACTCTTCCAGCTGAAGCTCCTGCTACATCATCTGTGGTGTTAATTATTAGTTTGTTGATTTCAATAGCTCCATTAACATCCATTAATCCATCAGTTTTTATTACGACGAGACCATCTAATATATTTACATTCCCAGTTAGACTTTTTTGAATATGAAGTGTTTGTGTATCACATAGTGTTTGATCGTTGTTACATTCTGGACCTACTATTCCAATGCTATTTTCCATAGTATCTATCTTCATGAGGCCTGCTGTTACATCTCCCGTTATTTGCACGTCAGCCAAAGAGGTATTGCCAGTAACAGTTAGATTGGATTCTATAGCCACTATTTCTCTACCTGTCTCATCTGTGATTTTAACTAGACCAAGAGCTTCTGCTAGGCCCTTAAATTCATTGTAAATTCCGTTAATTTCACTAAGTACTGTGTCTCTAAATTCATTTGTTGTCATATCTTCAAAGTCTAATGACATTGTACTTGTGTTGCTTGGGTTTGGTGAGTACCAAGTAGGATCCATAATGATCATGACGGTTTCTTTTCCTTCGTCCGGTAACCACATCTCTAGTGCAACTCCAATTACCTTTCCATTCTCAATGGCCTTTGTCGCGTATCCAGGTAGGTTTGTGCTTGCTGTTACATAATCTCCGGTATTTATAATAGGGGAGTTGGGGTCCACTTTAAGAGGTACCCTTCCTGAGAGGGCCACAAGTCTTCTGTTTTCTCTTTCAATACCCATTTTTTGACCAGCTCTTGTTGATATAACTCCTAATATTTCTCTTCCTCTTTCATTTGTTGCTTTTCTTATGATAGGTACCCCGTATTTATCCAGGTAGCCTGTTGCAGCTACAAGATCTGCTTCCTCAATAGTGTCATCCTCCACGGAGTACCATTCCGCAAGGTCTGCACCAGAAGCTAGAACATTTAATCTTAAAGTTTGTGTTGCTCCTGAGTTATTGTATAGTTTGACATTGTTTGTATCAGATTGTTCTATACGGTATTTAGAGTTGGCCTGATAAAATTCTTCGATTTCCCCCGGAGAAAGTGCTCGATCATAGACAAAGACCTCATCGAAAGCACCGTCCCATTTATTGCTTGATCCATCACTGTCTACACCCAAATAGAATGGGTTAGGGTTATCCAAAGAGTATTCAGTTAGAAGAGAATAATCTGATGCTACTTCTTGACCATCCACATAAAGTTTAATTCCTTCTGAAGCTCTTACTCCGACAACATGGTGCCAGGCGTCATCATCATAGTTAGCTCCTGATGTTGTTATAGCGTCATCTGGGAATGAATCAGGATCGTCATCTGTTGCAAAGGCAAAATCTCCGTCGGCATCCATATATAGCTTGTAGCCTCCTGCTCCTTCGGTTACAGTATTGCTGTCATATGCGGGTGAAGTAGTGCCTGAAATGGAGTCGGAGTAATATATCGCTATTCGTCCAGAACCTCCAATACCTAGGTCCGTTGTTGTATAGGCCCCTTCGCCGCCAGCGCCGCCATCTGCTGTTGAAACACTGGATCCTAGAGTTAGTGTATTACCTTCTATTCTTATTGAACCTCCTGCACCTCCACCGCCTCCACCAGTATGTGTTCCATTGTGTTCACCACCATCTACTCCGTCCGCAATAATACCACCCCCAGCAGTGATTATATTTCCTATTATTATCGCTATTCCACCACCACTACCTCCAGCACCAGGTTGAGTGGCAGCATAGCTATACTCTCCACCTTCTCCCCCGGATGATCCAAAGAATAGATCATCTAAATTTACATCTCCATAGGTTCCACCACCACCACCACCACCGGAGCCTAGCTGGCCTGCAACTGCGCCATCACCTGATGTTTCAATTCCACCGTCTTCAGCACCTGCTCCATCATATCCTCCAGCACCTGTTCCAAAAGTTCCATAA
>CAZTXE010000089.1:0-3295 GCA_964617305.1 uncultured Candidatus Saccharibacteria bacterium
AACAAATTTAACAGACAGAAGAATTCGGGTAGTAGAAAATTCCCCTTGGGGAATACTCGCCGGAGAATACAACCAGCTGATATGGAAAAACCCGTACAACGGAATTCTTATTACAAGAGACTTTGGTGACACATGGGAAGAAATTGGTCTTGAAAGAAGAGGGGTAACAGATATCAAGCATTACGATAAAAAGATTTATGCCACCACATACTATTATGATGAAGGTACTGTCGGACTATTTAGATCAGACGATACAGGAAACGCTTGGCAACAAATAAGTGGAAATTTCTCAACCTCAACAGTTTCAGTGGACCTAAATTCTATTCTCCTTGGAACATACAGTCATGGTCTTTGGCATTCAACAAATGATGGGATTACATGGGAACAGAAAATTGGAGACGGGTTTTATGGTCCAAGAATATATGAAACAAAGATAGCAGAAAACATAATGCTTGCTGCAGGTGAAACAACAACATTCATTTCAAAAGACAATGGAATCACATGGACTCCCATTAACGCACTTGAAGGATTACGTATAAGAAACCTTGAGGTAGTTGATGAAATGATTCTTGCTGGAACAGATAATGACATGGGTTTGTATAAATCAATTGATCTTGGAGAAACATGGTCCAAAGTAACCTTATGGGGTGACCAACCGGTGGGCGGAATTACATCTTATAGAAACACTTTTTATGCTGGAAGAAAGAATCTAGAACTAAATAAATTTGATGTTTATAAATCACTGGATTTCGGAGAAACATGGTCTCCTACAGAAATACCACAAATCTACAATGAAGGTATAACCCCCTCTATTACGTGGGCTTTCTCCATACCAAGTTATATATTCGCTGTAGTACCCATAGAAGGAGTTTATAGATATCAGGTGGCGCAACCAAAATCTTATGAAACACCTTTTTTAGAAATTCCTTGGGAAGTCACAAACACAACCGACTTAATAGAAGACATCACTTCTTTCTTTGATCATGAATATCCATTCTCAGACTATCCTCATTTTAGGGAACCTCTAGATCATACAAACACAACAATTAATTACCTGGGAATAGAAGAAGCCGAACCCATACTATTTTATACGGGACATGATGGATATGACTTTAAACTAGATTTTGGGACTCCAATCACAGCATCTCATGAAGGATACGCCACATATAAATACGAGCCGGAGGGACGTGGTCATCATATAATAGTAAGCCATCAAAATGGTTATGAAACCACCTATGCACATCTGCAAGAAACAGATTTAATCACTACACAAGGCCCCGTCTGGATAGAAACAGGTCAACAAATTGGATTAATAGGAATGTCAGGAAACACAACAGGACCACATCTTCACTTTGCAGTAAAGAAACTATTTGAAAACGAACCAGAACAAAATGTGGATCCTTTTGGTTGGAAAAATCTACTACAAAGAGATCCATGGAATGGATTTAAATGGATAGATTCTCAAGGAGAACATACTGGTACTAAAAGTAATTATTTATGGAAGGTTGATCCAACAACAAAGGGACTCTCAAATAAAGAGGTAATAATTGAAGAAAATAGTACCGAGCACAACTTCACTATATTTATAGAGCCATATCCCCAACCCAAAACACCAATTACACAAAACAAACTTACATATGTAAAGGGTACCTCAATGATAGTTAACCTTTACAACATCTTAGGGCAAGAATTACCACCTCTTTTTGAACCAGCAAAGATTGAGATAGATATAAGTAATGTGGATACAGAAAACATATTAGATAACACATTAAAGATTTATTATTGGGACGAAAATCAAAACCTCTGGATACCAATCCCATCATTTTACGATGCGCTATCTCTAACAATATATGGATATACGAGGCACTTCTCTCAATTTGCAGTTTTTGGAATAAACAATAACGCATGGAAACAAACAATAAACATACATACCACCTACATTTCCATAGGTAACTTTCAAACATAACAAGGGCCCGTGAGCTGGTGCTCAAGTACTCCTTGACAGTGTATCTTTCCGGGTTCGATTCCCGGCGGGTCCACCAAAACACATTGACAAGTCACAACGGATATTGTAATATTCATTTAGTCAAGGAGTACCTACCTTAACAGGTAAGATACACGCAACAAAGCTCTCGAAAGGGGGCTTTTTTGTTGGAAATGAAACAAGCGCCCGATATAGATATATGAGCGCTTGTCGTAGTTAATAAAGCTGGATTTAAGGACAAGTGTTCAATCCAGTTGCAGTAAATTGGTTGCTCATCTTGTTGGCAAAAGCTAACTGGACAACACCAAGATCAGAACCATAAACAGCCACATTCACATAACCCACCTGAATAGGCATGGACGAATTGATATCAAGACCCTCCACCATGGCCAATTCCTCCGCGGTTGCTGGATGACTAAACAGCACAGGCACCACACCACTACCCACATTCAAAACGGGGTCTCCATATGTACCCCGGCTGGTGTAAAAAACCAAAGCGCCGCGGCAGTCACCAGGAACAGATAACACAGTATGCAGAGTAACCCAAGGACAATCGCCTTCGCACTTTTTCTTTGGGAGTGCCTCGGGAACAACAACTGAAGGACCGGCACCATCTTCCTCAGGAGGAGTATCTTTCTCACAACAACCATCCTCAGCGGCACCGACAGTAATCAAATAGTCCGCAACTGGCTTCGAAGGACAAACGGTCTCATTAGTGGCCAGAAGGCATACCGCTTTTTCATCTTCTCCGCAACCACCATCCTCCTGATAGAGGGAGGCTGCATCTGCGTTCCCAGTCCCAAATACAAGTGAGGACACCAATAGTAATAGCAACAAAATAGCAATCTTTCGCTTGGTCATGATTATCTCCTATTCTCTGGAAAACCTTATTTGGTATTTACTAAACAACTAGTATCCTATGGGATATGATGGTTGACGTCAAATCTACAAGATAATGCCACCACCAAGTGTGACTTCTTCATTATAAAAAACAGCACTTTGACCAGAGGCTATGCCAAACACATTCTTTTCAAATTGAACATGTGCCGTTGTATCCTTCACTGTTACTTCTGCTGGATAAAGTTCCCCCAAATGTCTTATGCGGACATCACAGTTAAACTTGGTATCTGGTTGAGTACCACTGATCCAATGCAGATCTGTTGCATCAAGATTATTTTTAAGTGTTACCATATCCGCATACTGATGAAGGTCCATCTCTAGAATTGGAAGCGGGTTACCTTCTTCATCTGGTTCAAACTCGCCTGTTTCTGTTGCAGAGAATACAGATCGGAAGAGCGTCGTGTAGGGAAA
>CAZTXE010000090.1:0-3052 GCA_964617305.1 uncultured Candidatus Saccharibacteria bacterium
GACTAAAGGACTTTATTCCTGATGAAACCTCCTTGTCTCCGTTTGAAATGGCTAGTCATGATTTATTAAGTGGTCATCTTGATCATGTTCTAGACACGTTAAGCGACAGAGAAAGAAGGGTTTTGGAGTTGAGATTTGGTCTTAATGATGGCAGAACAAGAACATTAGAGGAAGTTGGTCGTGAATTTGGTGTTACTAGAGAAAGAATCAGACAAATCGAAGCTAAGGCGTTAAGAAAACTTAGACACCCTTCAAGAAGCCAACGTCTAAAAGATTACCTGTGATCCTAAATTCCTATAAATTGTAATATTTGACAAGGTTATAATATTTGGCTTAGGTAAAGCAAATTCTACTACTTTCTCGTATTTCTCTTTGTTATTTAAGTTATTTTCAAATGTATTCCATTTCTTTGAATATTCCGGGAAATGTTCTATCACATAAGGTTTTTTGTGATTAAGCATTGTTTTGGAGGCAATGATTATATAGTCATACCCTTTTGTGTTAGGTGGCATTTCCTCAAGTGCTCCCTTTGATTCATACACATTAAACATGTATATCTCTGAGTTGGGTAGTTTGCCAAATACTGAATTCTTACTTTCCTCAATAATTAACTTGGTGCTTGTTTCAGTGATGTTTTCTTTTGCCCACAAGAACCCTTCCACCTTTGGTGTATTTGATTTGAACTGGAAGAGTAACAGTATAGGGAAGTAACTTATTGATGCAAGTAGGGTTACTAACACAATTGCTTTTTTGAACCTGTTAAGCTTATTTAAGATTTGTGAGATCCCAAAGGAGGCATATACAATAACAATTGGTACTATTGGAAGCATCCAACGATCTGTTTGCCTCTTCCCTGTTAATGTAAAAAATAAAATGTATGTTATTACACAACCAATTAAAAATATGTGTTGTGTAAGTCTTTGTTCTTGTTTTAGGGCTTTCCACTTTCCATATAGCGCCATTAAGGCAACAAGTGGGGTTGCAATGTAGCCTGTGGAAAGTAAGTATCTTATAGGATTGTCACTAACTGAACTAAGGACCATACCAGCTTCCTGAGTTTTCATTCTAAGAATTCTTCCTGTAAATTCAGAGAAGTAAGTTATGGAAAATGGGTTTGTTAAGGAAAAGGATACAATTCCAGCCAGAGAGAAATATGCTAGTCCCTTCCAATCTTTCTTTGTTAGAAACACATATAGCAACATTGGTATTAGGATAGCTCCTGTTATCTTTGTTCCTACTGCTAGTCCAAGAAAGATTCCCGCAAGCAGTATGTTTTTGATCTTTTTGTTTTCTAAATAAGATAGAAAGAACATGAGTAACAAGGTTGTAAATATTGTGAGATAGATGTCACTATTCACAAAGTGCCCAAATACTATCAATTTCCAATTTAGAGCTGTGATTGCTGCAGCCATCAGGGCTCCCTTATTGCCCAATAATGTTTTATACATCTTCCATGTTGCCCAAATTACCAAAAGAGAGGTTACTGCGGTAAACGCACGTGATATGAGATACAAATCGGCTTTATTAAAGGATAAATTAAGGCCTTGGGCTATCTGACTATACCCTGCTAGTACGGGAAATATGAGGTAGGAGGGAACTGTTCCATAAATGAAGGATGATGGTTTTAGTAAATCTAGGTTGTTCTCAAGAAATACTCTTTTAAACTCTACAGCTGGCGTAATCGCTAGCTCTACAAGTTCCGGTTCATCATTGTGTGTGTGATAAGGTAAACCAAAATCAATGTGCCATAACCTAAAAATAATGCCTACCACAAATATGAGTATTAGTATCTTTGTGTTCTTTGGCACCTTCATAATCTGCCTTTGTATTCATCCGGTAGCTTTCTACTACCTTCTTTGAAAGAAAGGCCTGACATTTTATCCTTGTTTTCCTTTAAGAAATTAAAGGCACTCTCAGGATCTTTTTGTACCATTTCTCTGAGCGACCACCCTATCGCTTTTCTGATAAAGAACTTTGCTCTACTCTTTAGTAGATTCTTTTCTGCAAAGGAATCATTTACAAGGTCTTTTTTATCTTTGTAAAGTTTGTCTATCCATGTTTCATCAAATTGAGATTTTGCCATAGTAAAGAAGAGTTTTTTATCTCCCCTGTTTTCTCTGAAAAAGAGAATTTGTGCCAAAAGTGCTGACCTTCTGATCCAATAATCGTCATCCTTAATCCATTTCTTTAGATATGAATATGCTTTTTTATCTTTATCAAGGATCACAGGCATTATCGGAATTATGAGATTATCAAGAAACCCCCAACCTTGTGACTCTCTCATCATTTTCTCTATTAGGGGCATGTCCGTTATGTCTAAAAGATCTTTTCGGTGGTTTAGAATTCCTAGTGCAAAACCCCTTTTCTCATGTACGTCTGTGTTCCACAGTTTGGTTACAAGTTTTAATACTTCTTTTTTGGAAAGATCTTTAAGTGGTTTTTTATATTGCTTGAAAAAGGAACGACCTTCCCATGTGGATACTCCATAGTGCTTTAGGTCTGAATACATGTAGTTTTTTTCGTTAAGTGCACGTTCTTTATCGTAGTTATCTTTAAGGAATTGTTCAATTTCTTTGATGATTTCCATTATTTTGTATCAAGAATCTTTTTTGTTTCTATCTTATATTCTTCTACATTGGGTTGATCGTAGGGGTTAACGTCCATTAGTTGTGCTAAATAAACAGTTTCAAGCATCTTAAATTGCATGTAATAACCAAGTTCTTCCTCGTTAATTTTATTAAGAATGACTTCTGAGAAAGGTATTTCTTTGTTTTCAAAAGCCTTCTCTGTTGCCATTCTGACGGCCTCATTTACGTCCCCCTGTTTTTCCTTGCTATAAGTGAATGTGAATTGTTTATCCTTTGGTCCACCCAGATCAAGTTGGATTTCTGAATGCAAATCTTGTGGTCCTATGGAAGTAATTGGAGTTATGCCCTTACCTTCCTTACCCAGACTTTCTGCAATTAATTGCTCGTACCACTCACCCAATGATTTTAATTCTGGATTAAAAAAGAAGGTATCCAATATATCATTACCCTTTGTGTAGTTTAGG
>CAZTXE010000091.1:0-3018 GCA_964617305.1 uncultured Candidatus Saccharibacteria bacterium
TGACCTATTTAAAACTAAAGAGGTTGTTAGTAGATGGAGTAGGACTATAGTATTCTCTACGTTTTCTGTTTTGCTTGTTTTTTGGATGTTACCTGCCTTCAGAGGTAATTTTATATCTGAAAATCTTAGGGTTGTTATTCCTGGGGAATACTTTGAGCTTTTTGATTGGTTTGAACAACAAGATCCTAACTCAAGGATTTTATCTACTCCAATGAGTGTTTATTGGGGTTGGCCTTACCACAATTGGGGGTATAGAGGTTCTGGATTTATATGGTATGGAATAAAACAACCGATATTAGCCAGATCATTTGATGTTTGGAGTGTGAAGAATGAAGGTGCTTATTGGGAGTTTTCTCAGGCTATATATTCAAAGGATATTGATTTGTTGGAAAATCTGATGAGAAAGTATGCCACAAAGTGGATATTGGTAGATGAGAGCATTTTTATTCCTGGAGACCCAAATAGTGAGAAGCAACTTTTTAATGAAGATTTGATGGAAATGCTTGAGGTTTCCCCAAATTTCAGATTAGCTTTTACTTCTGACTTTATTTATGTGTACGAGTTTACTGAACCTATCTCGTTTGTTGCTACTAGTAAAGAACCGATCAGTATTAATTCTTCCTATGACTGGACCCGTTCTGATCCTATTTATAGTAGGTTTGGACTGTATTACAGTTCTCCCGAAAAACCTTCAAGTGTTATTGCACCGTTTGAAGATCTTAGTAGTAGATCAAGCTACGTTGCTATAGAGATTAGCGAGGAAGAAGTATCTTTAACCACTACTTTTGATGACCAAGCTAGTAGTCTTCATATTCCTGATTACCACACACTTGCTGATCCCATACCTGCAGAGCTTTTTCTAGTTAACAGTAATGGTACCTACGACTTGGTTTTAGAAAGCGGAACTCCGCAGGTGTTTGTTGATGGTAGGTTATTGGAGATGCCATCAAAGACACAGATTCTTTTACAAGGAATAAATGTTGCAGAAGGTGATGTAGTATCCTTTGGTGCTCATATATTCGAAGTAGGAGCCTTTTCTGGGCTTAAAACTCCCATAGGAAAATTCTATTATACCTTTGCAGAGGAGTATTCTGTAATGCTTCACAAATTTACCCGTGGTTCTAGTGTCGATGTTTCATCTCAAATGATAAACAGTGCTTTGAGTTTCTGTGCTCCCGCCAGTGGTGGAAGTTACAGTCTCAGTAAAGGAGAAGAAGGCATTACACTTTCTTCTGAAGGGAATGTTGCATGCGTAGCCAAAGAATTAGATTTACGTCACTTTGATAATCAGGGTTTGGTCCGTGTATCTTTTGACTATGCTGCGGATAAAACGCATCCAAAGTATTGTTTGTACAACACAAAGGGAAAAGATTGTGAAAACTTTGCAGACAAGTATATAAAATCAGCTCGTACCGGCAGTGTTATTGATTATGTGCAGTTACCTGAGGTTCCAAATTTAGTCTGGCATTTCTATGCCGAACCAACAGTTGGGGAAGCTACAGTTACTTACAATAATGCAAATATAGAATTTGGAAGTCAGGTACATTCTACTTTATACAACCCTCTGAAGGATTTGGAAGTGACCGGTGGTGTTGATGTGAATGCAAACGCCACTTTAAAGGTTGTTTTTCCAATTATTTCAGATAATTCATCCTTCGTGTTTGTTGAAAATTTTGAAACCCCTTTTGATTTCAAGTTTAATAACGCTTGTCTTTATGAAAGGAAAGAACCTCCTGTTGTTTTAGAAGGATCAGTTGTTTTGAGTACTGAGATAGAAAGTTCCTGTGTTTATCAAGAAATGTCTAACCTGTCTAATAGGTTTGGTTATGTAGTAGCGTTTGATAACCAGCGTATCACAGGTAAAGATCAAGAAGCTTGTCTTTTAACCTTAGATAATGGAAGGTGTGACACTCCATATAAAGTTGATTCCTCAATTGAACATATATTCATTCAACCACCCAAAGCTGGTGACTCAGATGGTTTAGCCTTTTTATTAAATAACGATACTTTTGGAGTTCTAGCTGCAGAAAATAAATTGGACAATCTTAAGGTTTTACCTATTCCTTACAATTTTTTACATTCTATTTTTGGCTCAGATAGTTTGACATACGAAACAACTGCAAAACCAGTTCCAGATACCAGGGACCCTAGCTTGTTCAAGTACGGCCCGTATGAGATTAAAGATAAATTTCTAGTTTTATACCAAAGATATGATCCTGGGTGGTTAGCTCTTTGTGGAGGGAAATCATGCAATGCGGAGCACGTGGAGGTGAATAATTGGGCTAATGGTTGGCTCTTTGAGGATTCACAATCTGAAAGAGAAGTAATCTTGGTTTATTGGCCACAATACCTTCAATTTGTTGGATACTCTTTTCTTTTAGGTATGCCTATAATATTATTAACCCTGTTGTTAAAGGAAGAAGACCCCTTATCCTAGGCCTATAGCATTGACAGGGGGTGGTTTCCTTGTTATAATGTAAAGGTACGAAAGAACTTTCAGACATTTTCTATTAATCAATTTTATAGCTTTTTGGAGGAGTAGCATGAGTATGTCCAAATTTTGGAAGTTTCTTGAGGAAAAGGGCGACCGGGTAGGCCTGATTGTGGCCGCCTCCGCTCTAATTGTGGCCTTGGTATATATATTCTTTTCGGGTAATGAAGCCCTGGTGTTTCTTACTACGGATGATTATACCCAGGATCCTGGCCGCATCTATTCAGAGCAGTGCTCCCTTGTGTCACCATTAACCCAAAACTATGTGACTTTTGAAGTGGGTGGTTTCTATGTCATAGCGCGCGATGGCGAAGCAATGGGTGACAAGTCTGTGCCTGCTGTCGGGTTCCAGCGTTTCTATTATACCCAAGATGATGAAGATGGTACCAGTTCTGGAAATACAATCACCGGGTACGGAACTAACTGGCGTGGGGACAATCGGGCTCGGTTATGGAAGTGCCCGACTGCTGAGATGGCAGTTGCCTTTTACTACTATGCTGCTGCCGAATATCGTTTGGAGTATCCTG
>CAZTXE010000092.1:0-2998 GCA_964617305.1 uncultured Candidatus Saccharibacteria bacterium
CCTTTTTAGAATTATTGTGTTCATCTATTCTTTTATCTATGTTATTTGTGATACCACAGTAATAAGTATTATCTGAACATTCCACTAGATATACAAAGTAGTCCATGTGTTTAATTTACATTATTTTGGGTTACGCGAATACAAATGTTAAAGCTGTACCTTTTTTACCAATTCTTCCAGTTCTACCAATTCTGTGAATGTAGGCATTGTAGTTTGCAGGTTCATCATAGTTAATAACGTGCGTTATATCAGGAATATCTATACCTCTTGCGGCAACATCTGTTGCAATAAGAACTTTGACCTTATCTTGTCTGAAGTTTGTTAAGATCTTAGATCTTTTTCTCTGTGGCTTATCTCCATGAAGTGAATCTGCACTAATCCCTTTGTTTCTTAGTTCTCTTGAAATTTCATCTGCACCACGTCTTGTTCTTGAAAATACTAGTGTTTTGTTTACTTCCTGCTTCTGTAGGATTTCATGAAGTGCATGTAACTTCTGACCCTTTGATTTAACCTTAACAATGTCTTGATCAATACTCTTTAGTGGACATTGTTTATCTGATTCAACCCTAACAGGATTGTTAAGAAGTGTATTTGCAATCAATTCTTCCTTCTTTGAAAGTGTTGCTGAAAAGAATAAGGACTGTCTTTGAGGAGATAATTTTGCAATTATGTCCTTTATATCTGTCACAAATCCCATATCAAGCATTTGATCAACCTCATCAAGTACTATGTTATTAAAATCACTAAGATATATACATCTTCTTTTCTCCAAATCCATTAACCTACCTGGTGTTGCAACAACAAACTGTGGTCTGTGTTTTAAAAGACTGATTTGAGTACCTATAGGTGCTCCTCCAATAACAAGTACCATTCTAAGTCTTGTTCCCTTTGTAAATTTCTTAAATTCATTGTTTATTTGGCTTGCAAGCTCTCTTGTAGGACAAATTATTAAAACTCTTTCTCTACTGTTCTTTATAGCTTTATTTATCATTGGGATTAGAAATGCTCCTGTTTTACCGGAACCTGTACTTCCAATACCCAATAGATCACTTCCTTTTAGTATTTGGGGGATAGCTTGGTCCTGAATCTTTGTAGGATTCACATAATCACGGTCAAAGATGTTTTTTGATAATAGTTCATGAAGATTGAAGTCATGAAAGCTGTTTCCTGGAATATATGGCTTGTTATCAACAACTTCAGAAGCCTTAGATATATACATGGAATGTGCTATTTGTTGTGTATACATTCTTCTATTGCTTCTGTTCTTGTTACCGTAGTATTTTCTCTTACCTGAGCTTTTGGAATTATAAGTACCTTTCTTATAACCACCTCCACTGGATCCTTTGGCATAATTTCCCTGTGACGCCTTTTTATAGCGCGTGTTTTTAGAACCGCTTTGTTTATACATATTTATTTTCTAAAAGAAGATGTGTCCAAAATGGACCGGAGGACTACGCAATTAAATCAGTACTCTAATCTATTAAGCACAACAACAGGGAGAATTGTACCACATATATCAAATATTATTTGGATTTAACAAAGAAGCTAATAAATACAGTTATTATTCCTAAAACAATCAATAAAGCACTTAATGGTGTGGCAAATGTTTCATGTACCATACCAGTCTCCATAACATATGTATCTGCTTTGGCATACAATGATAAAAGATAACCAAAACCAATTAGAACAATTCCTATGTAGGTGTATTTGCTAATACATTTCATGTAACTAGTATATCACCCAGCAGAATAACCTATAATTGTGTACGGTGACAACTTGATGTAAAATATTAAAGTTATGCCATCCTTTTTTGAAAAACTTAAAAATGACGAAAACGGTGAACTCAAAAGAAAGGTTTATAGATACCTCGTTGGAGTAATTGTTGTGCTGGGTCTATTTATAGCCTTTGGAATACTATTTCCTTCAGCAGCAGCTGTAATACTAAACATTATCTGGGTAACTCTGTTTGCTGTAGTTATAACCTTCCTAACACTTGGAATACTTGTAGTTGTAGGTTTACGTGAAGAAGTATCAAACATTCTAGATATATTGCTAGAAGGATCACTTACAGTCATTGATGCAATAGACCTATTAAAGAAAGCATGGACAAAACTTAAGGAACTTATTCGTGAGTTTGTTGTATTTGCAGCTCCCGTACTTGCCTATATTGTAGCCTTCATAATTTATATAACAGGTCTTGTTATCTATAAGAAAATAGGGGGAACATATGATATTACGGGTTTTACAGTACTTGTAACCATTTTTATGATTGCAGGAGTAGGATACTTAAATAGACCTACCCGAGTACCAACTAAACTTAAATGGGAGTGGTTAAATACCTCCCTTGCAAAATTTCATAGAAGTTTCACGGATGGATTGGAAGTAGTCTTATTTATATTCTTTTTAACAATGGACAGTACCAACCTATTCTTCTTACCAAAGAATTTAAATCACCCCCTTGATGCAAAGATTGGGTTTTATGACCTAATGAAGAGGGGATTTGATCTAACAGACAATACGCAAGTTACAATCACTCTAATAATTATTACAATTGTTGTGGAAATTGTAAGAAATGTTTTAAGAGTGATTGCTATGGCAAGAAAATACAGTAGAGAAATTGCGGAAAATACTAGTCCCGAAAAGATGATGTCTACAAGATCTATTCGTATCAAGGACTCAATTAGAAAAAGCTTTGCGGATGCTAAAGATGAATTAACCAAGTTTATTGCATTCAACACAGTACTTTTGATAGTATTCTTGCTTTTCCCAAGACTCAAACTATTAACACTTGCAGTGGCAAGTTTAACTGGATTTGCACTTGATTTTATACTATCTGGAAGAATGACTATCAAAGAGGGTGAAGATCTTATATCAAGAGTATTATCAAAGACAATGGGTCTTTAAACTACTAAGTTTACTATCTTACCGGGTACATATATAAACTTCTTTATATCCTTACCATCAATCTTTTGGGCAAATTGTTCTAAAACAAGCTTTT
>CAZTXE010000093.1:0-2965 GCA_964617305.1 uncultured Candidatus Saccharibacteria bacterium
TAGTAGAGTTCTTCCTGGGGAGGCGGTCTCTGTTAATGATGTTTTTGTCACCTCTGGTCGTGATGGTATATTTCCTCCCGGTTATGTGGTCGGGGAGGTCAGTAGTGTTTCTGAAGAATCTGCTGATACCCTAAAGGAAGTAACACTTGATTCTGTATTGGATTTGGAAAACCTAGATCGTGTGTTTGTAATTACGGATATACAAAGATGAAAAAAGCATTAGTACTAATGATTACTAATTTAATACTAGTTTTATTACAAGTTTCATTTTTTGGTGAGCTAGTTGCTCCTATCTTTGTACCCAATCTGGTATTTGGGTTTGCCTTTGCAATAATGTTTATTGATCTATCTGAAACTTCTTATATGAGCGCCTTTTTTGGGGGGATCCTACTTGATTTGTTAACCTTTGGGATTATCGGTGTTTCATCTCTCACCTTTGTTGGATTTTTGTTTCTATTTTCATTTGTACGTAGATATATTTCAAAAAGTGTTTATTCCAGTAGTCTAGGGGTTGTTGTAACCCAATTCTTATACGTTTGGTTTGTATTAGGCTTTGAGACTGTGGGTTTTGGAAAGATTTTGACAAACAGTTTTATTACCTTGGCGGTAGCCCTCCTGTTTCAAGTTGTTCTAGGTAACTTCATTGATTATTTAGGTAGATCTGGTTATAAGATTTCAGAATGAAGCAAAATCTATTTGATGCCATATCTGGCATAACACCCAAGAAAAGAAAAACAAGATTTTCAAAAAAGCAGTATAACGATGCCTTTTTTGCAGATCGCACGGGGTTACAATCTAAACACACCTCATTAGAATTATCTCTAGATAGTAAAAGGTGGAATAGTTTAATCTTTGTAGTTTTACTTCTAATGTTTTTCTTTGTCTTGCTTGCCAAGAGTTACAACCTTCAAGTCATTAGGGGGGAAGAAAATGCAACTCTTGCTGAGGGCAATAGAGTACGTGTAACAAATATCTCCGCAGAGCGTGGTTTAATAACTGACCGCAACGGTGAAATACTTGTACGTAACAAACCCGCCTTTAGCTTGGAATTAGATCCTAGTTTGTGCCAGGAATGTTTATTGCAGGTTGAGAAGATGACGCAAGAATTCGATCTTAATGTAAATCTCTCAAGGATTTCTACAGACATTGGCCTTGGTAAAGAACGAATACTTATTGCCTCAGATCTTACAAAGGAAGAAATCATACCAATTGAGTCCTCCTTCTCTCGTTTTGATGCCTTCTCTATTGCAGTTAGTCCCCGAAGAGATTATGTGTATGGACCTTCTTTGGCTCACCTAGTAGGTTACATTGGTTTTGCAGACACTCTTCAACCGGTGATTGAGGGAAAGGTTGGTGTTGAGGCCTCTTACAATGACGTAATCTCAGGAGTTGATGGTGGGGAAATAGTTCAGGTTAATTCACTTGGCCAAAAGGTGGCAGTGCTGTCTGAAAAACACTCAATTCCTGGTAATGACGTCCAATTATATGTTGACAGCGGCTTGCAGGGATTAGCATATGAGTTGTTAAAAGATAAAGTTTCTAATACTTCTGCTACTGCTGGTGTAGTTGTAGCTCAAGATCCTACAAATGGAGGTGTTCTTGCTCTTGTAAGTTATCCCTCCTTTGATCCCAATCAACTTGTTAGTGGGTTAACACAGCAAGAATATGACGCATTAAGTAATGATCCAAGCTTTCCTTTTTTCAATAGAGTGGTTGCTGCAGGCTATCCACCTGCTTCCACTTTCAAAATGGTTATGGCGGCGGCGTTACTTGAGGAAGAAATATTGGATCCTTTTTATCAAATTACTGACAACGGTTTCATACAAGTAGGTTCTTTCATATTCAAAAACTGGCGGGTTGGAGGTCATGGTTTAGTTGATTTAAAAAGAGCTCTCCAAGTTAGTAATGATACCTATTTTTATACAGTTGGTGGTGGTTATGGGGGAGTAGATGGGCTCGGTATCTCAAACATTTTTAAATGGGCACGCCTCTTTGGTTATGGCAAATCTACTGGCATAGATATTCCAGGTGAGATAGAAGGATTCATGCCCGATGGTAAATATAAAGATTGGTATTTGGGGGACACCTACATAACATCCATTGGACAGGGTGATACCTTGGCTACACCACTTCAGGTAAACAATATGGCTACTTACTTTGCCAATGGTGGTGTGTTGTATGAACCAGGGGTTGTAAAAAGCATAAATGGTAGCAAGTCAAAACCTAATGTGTTAAGAAAGAATTTAATAGATGAGGAAAGCTATGATCTTATAAGAGAAGGTTGGCAAGTGTCAGTTGAACCGGGGGGTACTGGTTATCCCTTCTTTGATTTCCCAACAAAGAGTGGTGTGACGGTAGCTGGAAAGACAGGTACTGCCGAGTTTGGTGCCTTTGATAATGAGGACACACATGCTTGGTTTACAGTATTTGGTCCTCTCACTTATGAAGATGACTCCAAACCAATTACTCTTACTGTTTTCTTAGAAGAGGGTGGTTCCGGTTCTGATGATGCAGCACCTATTGCTCGTAAACTTTTTGACTACTGGTTTTTAAGTCAGGATTAATCTAATTTAATTAGAATATTTCTTCTTTACTTAGCAGGCCAATTAAACTTATATAGACATATGGACAAAAAGCTATTGGTTGTTTCAGACGTTATTAAAACAAAACAAGGTGAGGAGATCACACGAGAGTTTATAAATCACCTTTCCAAACACCTAGATGTTTTACATATAGTAAGGGGGACTAAAACGAATCTCTTAAATATCAAAGAAAGTATGTCAGACTATGATGCTTTACTAGTTACAGAGGCACTACTGGGAGGAATTATTCTAAACTTTGTGGATTATGCTTTATCCTTTGATATCACTCTTTTCGTACTTTGTATTGATCCTTACAGTTATACAAGTAAAGGTAATTATTTTCTTATTAGAAATGGAGCAGTTCCTGTTACACATTTCCAAGA
>CAZTXE010000094.1:0-2948 GCA_964617305.1 uncultured Candidatus Saccharibacteria bacterium
TATCTTTATAATCCAAATCTGAAGGATCATAACCGGACAATGTATATTTTAGTTTAGGGAATTTACCTTTAATAGTGTCTTTAACCTTGACCTCATCAAGATGTTTGAATGAATGATCTAAATAACTATCAGAAAGTGTTTCAATATATGCATTCTTCTTATCGTTTTTAGCAGAATCCTGGGCAGGTTTATGAAAGATCATTGTACATTCAGTGTAAGGTCGTTACTTTTAACTGTCAATTGACAGAAAAAGCAGATTTCAATCTAGTAATAACTTCTTCTTTTCCAAGAAACTCTAAGGTATCAAATATAGGTGGTGTTGCTGAAACTCCCGATAGTGCTACACGCAGTGTCATATAAGCTTCTTTTGGCTTGTAGCTTTTTTCTTCTAGTAATTTGTGAGAAGCATCTTCTAACTTAGAAACTTCCCAATTGTCTATTCCTTCAAATAAGGTAATAAAGCTTTCCAATATTTCCTTTGTTCTAGCAGGATCCTTGGTATATGAGACTAATAGTTCTTTGTCTATAGCGGGTGTCTCAAAGAAATAAGAGGTAAGTTCTGATATTTCATCAAATTTTTTGAGTCTTTCCTGAATAAGACTTAGTACCTTCATTCCAACGTTAGCATCTAGAAAACCTTCTGGAAAAGTTACATCAAATTTATCTTTCCAAGAAATAATTCTTTCGTAAAGATCCTCAGGAGACATTTCTCTAATATAATGACCATTCGTCCATAAGAGTTTGTCTCTATCAAAAACAACTAAATCTGTTTTATGAATTTTTTCAATAGAGAAGTCCTCTATAAATTCCTCTAGTGTATAAATTTCTTTCTCCGTCCCTGGATTCCAACCCAAAAACATCAAAAAGTTAAGTAGGGCCTCCGGTAGATACCCTTCTTCCAAAAAGGATATGGCACTAACAGGACCAAATCTTTTTGAAAGTTTTTTGTTACTATCTTTTTCCTTAAGATTTGGTAGATGAGCATATACCGGTAAATCCCAACCAAAGGCTTCATACAATAGAACATGCTTAGGGGTTGATGGAATCCAATCATTACCACGCATTACGTGTGTAACCTCCATAAGATGATCATCTACAACAACAGCTAAGTGATAGGCGGGATAACCATCACTTTTTAATAGTATTTGATCATCCATAGCACTGGTATTTATAGTAACCTCCCCAAATACTTCATCTTTAAAGGTTATATCTCTATTTTCTGGGACATTTAGACGAATTACATGTGCTTCACCTGCAGCTAATCTGTCGGTTGTTTCCTGTTTTGAAAGTTTAGTACAAGCCTTATCATATTTGGTTATGGGTGCCCCTTTTGATTGCTGTTCCTTTCTTAACTCATCTAAACGTTCCTTTGAACAAAAACAATAATAGGCTGCATCTTTTTCAACTAATTCCTCTGCATATTTCTTATAAATATCTAGTCGTTCTGATTGAATATAGGGACCCTTATCACCCTCAACGCGAGGACCTTCATCCCAATCTAAACCGTAGTCCTTTATTACATCAAGTATTCGATCTGTAGCCCCTTCCACGAAGCGGTGACGATCTGTATCTTCAATTCGGATTAGAAATTTCCCATCAAGCTTTCTTGCTAATGCGAGATCATAAAGAACTGTTCTAATATGACCAATGTGATATTCACCTGTAGGACTAGGTGCCATTCTGGTTTTTATTGCCATGGAAAGATTTTAACACGAGATAAACGTACTGGGCATAGTGAACAGCAAAGCTACTAGGCTGCTATTAAGACACTATGCCCATTTAGAGATGATTCATTTTCTACTCCATTTCGATAACAGGGATAGGCGCAAAAATATACCGCGCCGTATCAATATCCTTGTAGGGCCGTGTATCTCCTTTGATCACGTAGATCTTTTGTATGGAGACACTTGTAACCCTACTGGCTGCTCTCAAGTTAGAAACCCTTCTAATCTCAAAAGGTTCCCTCACAGGCTTCTCACCTGCGGCACCAACTACTAACACTACCTTCTTTCGAGCCCCATGTTATTCTCCTTTCGTACTAGGGGTTAATAGATATTTTGATAATAGCATAGAAATTCTCTTTCAGTCTTCTTACTATGCTAATATTTACTTATAAACCTATGAATCTCGTAGAAACTGCTGAGTTAACAAAAAAAATATTAAAAGGTATTGCTGCTACTCTAGTACTTTACTTTATCTTTCTTGGAATAAAGGCTCCTATAAAAGCATCTTGGGTCGCACTCTTTCCACCTAAAAACCAACCCACAGTTGCTTTCGGTCTTGTAGACCCCTTACAACTAACTCAAGTGCCAATTGTAGGTAACAACCCCGAGTATGTTCTAAATACTGCAGATGGGAGTTTACCAGAAGATCTGGAAACTGTTATGAAAATCTACAAATATAAACCCGTAAGATATTCGTATAGTGCTGGTGCAAATGCTCAGAGAGACGCGTCTATCTTAGGATATACAGATAACATGCGAGTATCAGAATTATCCGAGTTAACTCTTAAATGGGAAGATGTTTTTTATGGTGGAAAACTTGCAATTGATTTAAACAAAAACACTTTAGAACTAGTAACACCACTTGCAAGTAAGGGGTCTTTATTTCCAGCAGGAAAACTAAACAAAGTTCTAGTTATAGAAGTAGCTCAGGAATTGTTCACAAGAATGGATAGATTCACAGACCCTTTATATAAAAAAGCTTCACTAAAAGATATTAAGGTTTATTTTGGTAAATTCACAGCAAGAGGAGCTATAGAAGCTAACTCAATACTAGAAGCTCAAATTGCAAGAGTGGATATATTTAGATCAGTTGAAGATTATCCGATCCTTGGGCCTAACCCAACACATGCACTTCTTCAAGTATTTCTTAGAACTCCCGAAGCAGATGGTAGAAATAGGCAATTGAATTTCCCTCTGGTTAAGGCTTATCACTGGGAAATTGAT
>CAZTXE010000095.1:0-2931 GCA_964617305.1 uncultured Candidatus Saccharibacteria bacterium
CAGGAGTTGTGCATGCTCAATTGTGTTGGCGTTGACCAACTGGTTTCGTAAACTCTTCTTTCCCAGCCAAAGTCTGACACAATAATCCCACCTGTTACATGCAAATCTTCCTGTGGGTTTGTCGTTCCAATACCAACGTTTCCATTATCATCCACAAACAAGGTGTTTGTATTAAATGCAAATTCTGAAGTTGATCCCTGATCTGTTATATCTAGTATGACATTATTACCAGCATCAATAAGCTCAAATCTATCATCGGTTGTTTCATCATAAAGCATGCCAAAATTAGAATCATTTCCTAATTTGAATGCTACGTTATCTTGTACTTCCCAAGCTCCTGAGATATTCTCTGCATCGGAATCAAAGATTAGACCTTCTATTGTATTTTCCCCAGTTGAGTCTACGGCATCTAGTCCATTTATGGTTCCTGTACCTGTAAGTGACAGGGTAGGGGTGCTAAGTGATGTGTTTCCCGTTACCGTTGTAAATGTAGGGGATGATGTTGTAGTTAGATGTTGCCCCGTGTTATATGCAAGGTGTGTGTCTGTTATTGCATCTCCTGTTACACCTAGTGTTATGTAGTCTCCACCATCACTGTATGATAGGGGAGATGCTGTTCTTAGAACCCCATCATTTGAAGCAGCTCCTAAATATCCGGCTGTTGCTCCGCTATCTATTCCTACCTTTTCATCACCATCTCCGCTACCAGTTGCATCTATTGCCCATGTGAATCCCCCTGAGGCATTGTCATATGTTAAAACATAGTTATCAGTAGGAGAGTTTGTTACATCAAAGTCTACTTCCGAAATGGAGTCGTTTGTTATTTCACCAGTTTCAATTGTTTGTCCTAGAAGAGAAGTATTTGCATTGTATCCCTGAACTGAGGTTCCAATATCTCCACTAGCAAGTATTGTTTCATCACCTATGTATAGAGTTGCTGATCCAGAACCATTTGAAGCATCATCCAAAAGGTAAGATGAGCTATCAGTTCCAACATGCATTCCTGTTGTTGCTAGTATTGTTCCTGCAACATGTAGTGTGTCTGTTGGATTAGTCGTTCCAATTCCAACACTTCCATTATCAAAGATTGTTCCAATTCCAAGAGAATCTTCATCTGACCATTTGGTTATATAGTTTGTTGTTCCTGAACCATCAACAGGTCCTGCAGTAGAGGCATCTACCCAAGTAAACCCTCCTGTCGAGCTGTCATAGGTTAACATGTAGTTATCTGTAGGGGAGTTTGTTGCTTCAAAGTCTACTTCTTCTATTGTATTGTCTGTAATTTCACTTCCTTCAATTGTTGTACCCAGAGAGCTGTTTAGAGTGACTGAACTTCCAAGAGCAACAGCTCCTCCTCCTGTAAGACCAGTTCCAGCAGTTACAGTAACACTTGAGTTGACAAGTTCGGCATTTGCGATTGTTTGGCCAAGAAGGGAAACATTTGATGAGAGAGCAGAATCACTTACGGTACTGGATGCTCCAATAGTTAAGGTATCTGCTACTTCATTATCAGCCCATGGGTTTGCTGTATTAACCCAGTCACTTGATATAGTTTCTGCTTCATTAAGCATTGCCGCATTTGTAGCAAGATCTTTACCGTCTACTGTTCCTGACACAGTAATGCTTCCTACAACATCAAGAGCGCTTGCTGGATTAGTAGTTCCAACACCAACAAGTGTACCTGTATCGTATATAACGCCCGTTGCAAGTGTATTTGAATCTGTCCATCGTGTTACATAATTGGCAGAACCAGAGCCATCAATTGGCCCTGCGGCAGCAGCGTCTACCCAAGTAAACCCACCAGAACCACTGTCATAAGTTAGCATATAGTTATCTGTAGGGGAGTTTGTTACATCAAGATCTATTTCCAAGATCTCATCATCAGTTATTTCACCTGTTTCAATTGTTTGACCTAGAAGAGACACATTTGATGAGAGAGCAGAATCACTTACGGTACTTGATGCTCCAATAGTTAGTGTATCAGCAACCTCATTATCAGCCCATGGATTTGCTGTGTTCACCCAGTTAGCACTAATTACCTCTGCTTCGTTTATGAAAGCTGCATTTGTAGCAATATCTTTTCCATCAACAGTTCCTGAAACTGTTATGTTACCAACAACATCAAGGGCACTTGATGGATTAGTGGTACCCGCTCCTATGTTACCTGATGTAGCTATGTTGTCCCCATCAGCAAGTGGTTTAATAAGAGTTCCACTTCTAGTCCAGTAATTAGTTCCTGCATCGTCTGCTACCCAAGTAAACCCTGCTGTTCCACTGTCGTAGCTTAGTACATAATTATCAGTAGGAGAGTTAGTTACTTCAAAATCAATTTCCTCTATGGTGTCGTTTGTAATTTCACTTCCTTCTATAGTTTGGGCAAGAAGGGATATTTCACCTGTTGTATCTGGTATTGTTATGGTCCTATCCGCTGTTGGATCTGTTACATCAAGTGTTGTTTCAAAGCCATTTCCAGTTGATGCCCCTCCTAATACTATGTCAGATGTGGACACATCAAAGAAAAATGGGGAGTCTGTGGTATCTGTGTCTCCAAATACAACATCATCAGATGTTGACGTTAAATATGTAAATGTACCATCATCAGTCCATTTTGAAGCACCCGAACCCCCTGTGTTATCAATCCAAGTAAAACCACCAGTAGTATTGTCATATGACAATATGTAATTGTCAGTAGGAGAGTTTGTTACTTCAAAGTCAATTTCTTCTATGGTGTTATCTGTTATCTCACTGCCCTCGATGGTTTGGGCTAAGAAAGATGTATTGGCGTTATAACCTTGAACACTTGATCCTATATCCCCAGACGCCAATATTGATTCATTACCAATGTAGAGTGTAGTAGAGCCTGACCCATTGGTTGCATCATCAATTAGGTTATCTGTGGAGTCAGCACCTAGGTGAAGACCTGTTGTAGTA
>CAZTXE010000096.1:0-2919 GCA_964617305.1 uncultured Candidatus Saccharibacteria bacterium
AAGCCCCTTATTTGATTACATACTAATTGAACCTCTAGAAGAGGAAACTACTACCCCATCAGGTATTGTTATACCCGATTCTGCAAAGGAAAAACCACAAAAAGGAAAAATAATTGCTGCCGGTCCCGGTCGTGTAAATGATGATGGTGAAACCATAAAGCTAAGTGTTAAGGTTGGCGACATCGTGATGTTTAAAAAGTGGGGCGGAAGCGAAATAAAGATTGAAGGTAAGGAACTTAAATTAGTTAGAGAAGAAGATCTTCTCGCAATTGTTTCATAGGAAGGATCAATATATGGCAAAACAAATAATTTACAAAGAAGAAGCTAGAAAGAAACTTAAGTCCGGTGTAGACCAACTAGCAGACGCAGTTACTACAACACTAGGACCAAAGGGAAGAAATGTCGCTTTAGATAAGAGTTTTGGTGCACCAAATGTAGTTCATGACGGTGTTACTGTTGCAAAGGAAATCGAACTTGAAGACAAATTTGAAAACATGGGAGCACAACTTGTTGTACAAGCCGCACAAAAGACAAATGATGTTGCAGGTGACGGTACAACAACAGCAACACTTCTCGCTCAAGCTCTAGTTGATGAAGGTATGAGAAATGTATCAGCTGGCACAAACCCAATGATTTTAAAAAGAGGGTTAGAAAAAGCAAGTAATGCAGTGGTTGAAGAAATTAGAAAGTTAGCAAAAGATATCTCCACAAAGGAAGAAAAAGCCCAAGTAGCAACAGTATCTGCACAAAATGAGGAAATTGGAAATATTATTGCTGAAGCTATGGAAAAGGTTGGTGCCAATGGAGTTATTACAGTAGACGAATCAAAGGGATTTGGTATGGAACTGGAATACAAAGAAGGTATGCAGTTTGATAAAGGCTACGCTTCTCCTTACTTTGTTACAGATAGTGAAAAGATGGACGCTGAAATTGAAGACCCTTATATCTTAGTTACCGACCAAAAGGTAACAAACATTCAAGAACTTCTTCCAATGCTGGAAAAACTTATGCAGGTTTCCAAGAATTTGGTAATTCTTGCTGAGAATATAGATGGTGAAGCACTTGCAACCTTGGTTGTTAACAAACTCCGTGGAACATTTAATGCTTTAGCTATAAAGGCACCAGGATTTGGTGACAGAAGAAAAGCAATGCTTGAGGATATAGCCGTTTTAACAGGAGCAATTCTAATTAGTGAAGATACTGGTAGAAAATTTGATTCTGTAACAGTTGAAGACCTTGGCCGTGCCGAAAAAATTGTTTCTTCCAAAGATGAAACAGTGATTGTAGGCGGTAAGGGAAACAGAGAAATCCTTGATCAAAGAGTTGCTCAAATTCACAAACAAATTGAGGATGCTTCTTCTGATTATGATAAAGAAAAACTCATGGAAAGAGTCGCTAAGCTAACAGGTGGTGTTGCCGTAATAATGGTAGGAGCAGCAACAGAAGCAGAAATGAAAGAAAAGAAACTCAGAGTAGAAGATGCTGTAAATGCTACAAAGGCCGCAGTTGAAGAAGGTATTGTACCTGGTGGTGGTGTAGCTCTCTATCACGCAAGGGCCTCAATTAAAAAACTTAAGAATCTTGAAAACGATGAGGAAGAAACAGGAGCCAACATCTTGTATGCAGCTCTTGAAAGACCTGTGAGAAAGATAATTGAGAACGCAGGTGAAGATGGAGGAAGGATACTTGGTGAAATGGAAAGACAGGCAGAAAAAAACAAAAACATCGGATTTAACGTAA
This sequence comes from uncultured Candidatus Saccharibacteria bacterium, assembly GCA_964617305.1. Lineage (GTDB taxonomy): Bacteria > Patescibacteriota > WWE3 > UBA101185 > UBA10185 > CAZTXE01. Next base: position 1,741 of record CAZTXE010000096.1, read on the forward strand.
TGACTATGAACTTTGGAGATATGATCAAACAAGGAATCATGGACCCTGCAAAGGTTACACGAAGTGCTGTTCAAAACGCAGTCAGTGTAGCAACAATGATTTTAACCACTGAATGTCTAGTAGCAGATACTCCAAAAGAAGATAATCCACTCCCACCTATGCCTGGTGGAATGGGTGGTATGGGCGGAATGCCAGGGATGATGTAAAAAGGATTTAACAAGATTGAGAATTAAAACCCCGGCTATACGCTGGGGTTTTCCCTTTATAATTATAAGTTTCTACTCAATATTCTTTCGTATTCTGAAAGAACCTTATTGGTATTGTCTGATTTATTAAAGTGTATGAAATCCTTCTTTGTAATCTCCTTTGTTTTCTTTTTCTTCATATAACCTTTTTGCAAAACACGAGCCAATGACTCTAAAGATTCCATAAGAACGTTTTTGTGGTAAGAAGTTTTACCCAAATCCCCAAAAGCAGGCTGTAAATTTGCAAAATACTTTGTAACCCAAGAGTTTTTGCTTACAAATCTAAAATAGGCGCCATCTTTATCAAAGATAGGATGAATCATAACCAAATCATGGGCAACATAAATATTTCTTTTTTTCTTTTTCCACTTCAAATTACCCTCATCAATCAGTATATTAGGACATATCTTTCTCTTAGAATGCTTGTCTGTTCTTAGCTCTCCTAGAATGATTAGTATTAAAAATACAAAGCCTCTTGTTAACCAAAGTCTTTTTTTCTGTGTAATGACAAAAAGATCAATATCATCATCCTTTACGGCATTGTAGGCAGCAAGAGCCCCTGTAACACCTATAAACTTGATCCAAGGCACACGTTTTAAGATCGCCACTAAGTCACCTACCTTAGCAAACAAATCTTTGCTATAAGCAGCTCTAACCCCCCATCTTACTGGCCTGATTCCCTTAAGAAGAAAACGTCCTTTATCATCATTTATAATTAGTTTCTTCTTTAGTAAACTATGCAGTCCTTCATTAAAAGCTTCTATAGAATATCTTTCTTTTGAAACAAGAAAGGTCCCTAATTGGAAATAACTCATTGGATACGTAAACACAGCCCTATAACACAACGTACGCATTATCGCTTCTTCCACAGATGTTAATTGAACTTTATTTGCTTTTTTTTTGTGAAACTTACGAAGTTTTTGCGACTTCATCT
>CAZTXE010000097.1:0-2887 GCA_964617305.1 uncultured Candidatus Saccharibacteria bacterium
ATACTTAGAAGCTGCTTCAGCTATAGTATCTGGTGTAACTTGTTCATCACAAAGACCTACTGCTGCATCATCAATACTCAAAGGGGATTCATCTCGATTCATACCTATTTCGGTATCTCCAGTACTTTCTGTTATGGGTACCTCAGAAGGAAAAGGCGCGGTATCTTCAACGGGTACTGATTCGTCAATAGAGGGGCTAATAGATTCGGTCATGCATCAATTGTAACGTAGCCAAGATAAGGTAACAATGAAATTCAGAAAAACAACATTTGGGAAATTCCATCTTTTAGACTCTACAAAAGGCTACCTGATAATACAGAACTTCTTCTACGCTCTTATACAAAATGTTACTATTTATATAATGCCCAAAAGACTTTTTACTATAGTTTTATTTGTTATTTTGTTTAGTAGTACTGCACATGCAGGTACTACTCCCCCATCAACTTCTATTAGTCAAACTCCTTCCTCTCCAGATGGAGATAATGGATGGTATGTATCACCTGTTAAGTTTGATTTGACTTCTACAGACCTTGAGAGTGGTGTAGCATCAATAAATTACCGTATTGACGGTGGGTCATGGCAGTCTGTGTCATTTAGTGACACACTAAATTTAGTTCAAAACCCATCTTTTGAGATAGTTGGAGCCACTACAACAGGTATTAATCTGTGGGAAGCAAGTGTTGTCGATGCGGATACAACCTATTCCCAAGATATTGGTAATTACGCACCAAGTTATGTAACAGCCTCAGCAAAGATAGTAACTACAGGAGCAGGATGGCATGGAGTAAATAATAAGCTTGCGTTTGCTGTAGCAAACCCTTATGAAAACATGACAGCTTCTGCATGGATTAAAACACAAGATGTTACTGAAAGTGCATACTTCACAATATATTCATTGTCACCTGATGGGTTCGGGGGTGAAATCGCAACCCCTCTTGCTACAAGTAACGTACTTACAGGAACCAATGGGTGGACAAATTTATCGGTGAGTCTGTCCGTACTACCTGCTAATGCAACAGGAGTATATATTGATATTGGTTTAACTGGTGCAGGAACAATATGGACAGATGCTGTAGCCATTAACTCTTCCACAGCGATAGCAGAGACCTCAGTCACTGTTGCCTCAGATGGTGAAGATCATACATTTGAATACTATGCTATTGACCAGGCAGGAAATGCTGAGGGGTATTCGTGTCCTTCCACTAATTGTGCTGAATTTAATCTTGATACAACTCCTCCAGGCAACTGGTACAACTCAGGTGCATTCAGGGGTTTCTTTGGCTCAGAACACGAGCTATATGTGTATACAATGGTACAAGATGCAACCTCAGGTCTTTCCGTGTTTACAGATAAGTATCAATACACTGTAGACGAAGAGGATGGTTTCGGAAGATTTTCTAATCTGCTTCATTGTAATACCTCTTGGCTAGCAGACAACTGGGTCATCTTGATCTCTCCCCCATTCTCCCCAGGAGTGGATGAGGCCTTTCTACTTACACCAAAAACAGATTTTTGTAACAGTAACTGGAAGGTATGTAAAACCGTTAGGTTCTTCTCCGAAGATCTGGCCGGAAATGAAGTCACAAAGGATTTTTGTCTAAATGGACCATGGATAAGGCTTAGAGGAGAAGGTGTAGTACGCTCCAATCACAGCATAGACATGCTTTCAGAGCCTGAGGGTGATAACACGGATGGTTTAATAGAAATAAGTGGAACAACCATAGACTTTTTTACTACTTCCAAAGATTGGCGCATTACAAACTCAGAAGCGCCAACCATTTATGACTATGACACTTGGTGGGACATGGTTACAGAATCAAAAACTGAGATTACGGATGACTTAGTATCTTCCTCAGGGGCTTATCACAAATCAGGAAACTTTGAAATTGATAACCAATCCACACCTAATGACTATGACAATGATACCTTTGACCAAATAGTGTTTATAGATGGGGATCTCCGCATATCAAAAGATATAACAATTGATGAGGATTCAACAGCCCTTTTTATTGTAAGTGGAGATGTGGAAATAGAAAAGACTGTGACAGCTGTGGGTATCGCAATCTTTGCGGATGGTGATTTTTACACTGCCTATAATACTGAAGAAGGAGACAGTTCGCAGACACTGGAATTCTGGGGCTTGTACCATGCAGATAACTTTGTATTCCAAAGGACACTGCAAGGAACAAATAATGATGACACACCATCAGAAGACTTTAACTATGAACCTAAGTATCTTATGAATTTAAAAAGCTTCTTTGGAAAAAATACTGTGAGTTGGAAAACTATAGAATGATCAAAGTCTTTTCAGCTTGTACTCAGTAGGACTATCTTCAACAACAAAACCTTTATCTTCAATCTGGCGTCTAAGCATGTCAGCCTTGTCCCAAATCCCCTGTTTCTTGTATTCCCATCTAACCTTTGCCATATTCTTTAACTCCTCGGGTATCTCAAATCCAATATGATCACCTAGATTCAGCCCTAAGATCTCATCAAATTTTGCAATTGTTTTTAACTTGGATCCTTCTGGAACATCAGACTTTAGTAACTCCCATACGACAGCAACTGCCTCAGGCATGTTTAGATCATTATTGATGGCGTCATCAAACTTTCTCTGGTGTTCAATAGAGATTGAAGCTTCAGGATCCTCACGTAGACCCTCAACAAGGTTATAAAGCTTTTTAAGTGCGTTCTGGGAGTTCTGTAGGGCTTCCCAAGTGAAATTGAGTTTAGATCTGTAGTGAGCTTGCATGTAGAAGAATCTCATTTCAAGTGGACTAAATCCCTTAGCGGCTAAATCATCTAGAATATAAACATTACCAAGACTCTTACCCATTCTCTGATTATCTACCTTCAAATGAGCACCATGTACCCAATACTTAGAAAA
>CAZTXE010000098.1:0-2852 GCA_964617305.1 uncultured Candidatus Saccharibacteria bacterium
CCAAGGTGGTTTTCCCGTGGTCAACGTGGGCGATAATGGCGATGTTTCTGATTTCCATGAAAGACTTTAAAATAATCCCTCAGGTTATAGGTATTAAGCGGGATAAGTCAAGATTTATGAGAGGGGTTATTCAATATTGTATTTACTTCTTTTTTCTTCAAAGGCATCTTTACCTCCCCCTAGGAAAACATTGATTACCACGTATGCTCATAGTGCTCTGACAAATGTTTATTTGTTCCAATGGTTCGTTTCTTTTCGTTTGAAAAGGAAATATCTAAATATTTTCCTATAAATCTTTCTTGCCCTTCAAATAGATCCAATGAAAAAGAATCATCTTTATTTAGCAAATCTTGGAAACCATATTTGCCTTTCCAATTTTCCATTTCCGTATTTAGTTCTTTAAATAATTTCTGATAATCAGCAGTTTTTATAAGCTGTAATTCATCTAATTCATCAACATTGGAAAGAACTTTGTATCGATCTCTCTCTTCGTGTACTGTCTTTATTCTACTTACACCTTCTGGGTGTGTATACAATCCGAGATCCCATCCTAAATACTTTGAAGGAATTCCGCTTTCTGGAAAATATTTCAATGGAAACTCATCAATAGTTATAAACCGTTGATACTTCAAACCTTCTTGAAAAGGACTTACTTCTTCAGGAATAGGTCCTAACTGTAATTTCACGCAACCATTAGCTAAAATAACTCTAAGCTGAATTTTTCTTGCTTGTAAATCTTCTTCGCTAGACTTTGTTTCAGGGAGCAATATGTCTTTTGTATCAAAGACATACTCATTCGCAAAAACGTCTTTATTTTTCCAAATCTGAGTATTTATAAAATGAAATAGAACATCCCAATGCCCTTCTGTTACTCCTTCCTCTTTATCTAATTCTTTTTTAATTTTGTTCAACCATATTTTCTGTTTTTCCTTTGAAAGTTTTGGTACTTGAAAAAATTTATCTACAGTTTCATCTTCTTCAAGAATCCGAAGTATCGGAACTTTTATTTGAATATAGGAATTACAGTTTTCTTGTTTCAACACAGTGTCAGTTAATAAAAGACGAAAATGATGCCGAACGATAAATACAATTAACCAATGCAAAAGACCTACTATTAGAGCTAATTCCCAACCACCAAAATTGAAAGAAAGACAGTATAGTGCGATTAAAGGGATCAGTGCTTTGTTTTTGGAAAAGAAGTTTTTCATTTTAAATATTAAATATTATTTTTAATTTATTGTTATTTGTCTTACTCGGTCAGATAAAAATCGTTCAATAAAGGTCGAATTCCAATCATTGTGATTTCTTAATAATGTTATTACATCTCCATCAGTGAGGGGGATTATTAATCCTCTCTGATCTGTGTATGTATCTCGGCATCGACTAATAAATCTATCTAGATCATCAATTGTTCTACAAAGAAGAAAACCAACCCGTCCTCTATTCGGAGAAAACCTACTAGACAACTGATCTAATTCAGGATTGGTTGGATCTGAAGAATAGTTTTTACATTCTACCATCATGTATTGACAAGATATTCCCATGGAATTGTGTAATCTAAAGAAAATACCATCGGTGGCTGCATTATCAAAGGTAAGATCAATTCTTTTTCGTCCTTCATGAATTTCTTGTTCCAAAGAGGGGTAAATTAAATGAGGGTAAAATAAAATTTCTAGTACTCCCATAATGGTTCGGTGATATTCGGTAGCACCCGCATTCCCTGGTTCGATACTTTCTAATTTATCAATTAAATGATTAATTAATTCTTCAATATTAACATCATCTAACTCCTCATTTGCCAATGAAGTTGTTTTTGTTTCTCGCTTAAAGTTCTCTAATACTTCTGGGTTGCTTCGAGTGAAATTGGCAATAAATGCTTTTGAAAAAGGATGGATTTCAATGAGGTCTTTTTTGGTAACATATGGAGTTTCATCCATTCTTCTTTTAACGAGGGGGGAATGGCTCATTTGCAAATGTTCATTTTGCATAAAATTCAACACATAGTGCTGATAGTAGTTTTGAGGAATATAGTTTCTACAAAATGAAACAGCTCCTTTTGGGACTAAGAGTATTTTTTTGCCATCAATAACCAATGAATCACATAGCTCTCGTTCCCATCGATTAGTTCCTCTATTCCAATAAAATTCACTAGGAACGTCGCTCTGCATAGGGATTCCGTGGAGTTTGCATTGACCAATAGTGTATTCGATTAGGTGCTTGCGGATGATATTTGTGGTCATATCAGACAACTTATCTTTCCCAAAACCATCAACAAATAAAATATTATCTTCCAGATCTTCAATCAATCCACTTTGGATGGCTCGACTCTCAAGAATACTTCGAAAGATACCATCAGTTCCAACGCTACCGACACCTCTTCCTTGAGGAGTCCCCCTAGACACCCCTAAACATGTTGAATTAGGTTCGTGTAGGTGTATGAATAATTGTTTAGCATTCTCTAAATCACCATCACGAATAAGATTAATAACTCTCTGAAAAAAGTTGCGAATAGTGTTAGATGCTTCTGTTGACCAATTATCTTTCTTAAGTCCCAAGAAAAATGGGTCAATAAATAAAGGGGTGTCTATTTCGACATCGATATCAACGAAATCCAATTCGGGTTGGCTTTTTTCTAAATTGAATATTTCACTAATTTTCATCCACCTCTCTTTGTAATGACAAAATGGATTTAGTAAAGGATTTTTTGAATATCTACCTTCTCTTCCCTGCAGAATTAGACTTCCCCTTTCGTTTCCCACCCCCTTTATTCTTCGCTTTGGACCGCTCCTTCCGCGACCCAACCTTCCCACGCTTCATCTTCGAAACCCGTTCAACCCGCACAGGGGGACGCT
>CAZTXE010000099.1:0-2824 GCA_964617305.1 uncultured Candidatus Saccharibacteria bacterium
AATGAAGTAATAGGTAGCCAGTTTGATAGTTTAATTGTAAAGTAGAAACAATGCCCAAGGAAAAGACTGATACTTTAAAACCAGATACAAAAATGAAAGAAGTAAAACCCGCAGATTTTATATTCGAGGAACTTTCCGATCTTCAAAGAAAAGTTGATGAAACTAAAGGTATTCCAGATGATCTTCGTGAAAGATTAGAAAAGATGTTACGCCGTCTTAACACAATGGCAAAGCTCGGTACTTATTCCACTCAGTTTGATACTATCTCTCGTTATGTTGAAGTTGTGGCCTCTATTCCATGGATAAAAAGAACAAAGGACAAGTTAGACCTTGATGGTACTGAAGAAATGCTTAATAAGACTCACCACGGTATGCAATATGTGAAAGATAGATTACTTGAATATCTTTCCACAATGATACTAATTGAAAAACAAGGCGGTAATGCAGCTGCAAAGTCTCCAATTCTTTTACTTGTTGGTCTGCAAGGTGTTGGTAAGACAACAATGGCCATATCAATTGCTAAAGCACTTGAAAGACAATTTGTTCGTGTTGCCATGGGTGCTATTGGTTCCACATCAGAGATTAGAGGCACAAGCAAAACCTTACCTGGGTCGGAACCAGGTCAGATACTAAAGGCAATGATGAAAGCAGGGGTACGAAATCCGGTTATTCTTTTAGATGAGGTAGAAAAGGCAAGTGGTCAACAAGGCCTTCAATCTGATGTGAATGCCGCTCTTCTTGAAATACTTGACCCAAATCAAAACCCTGAATTTAGAGATCACTATTTAGATTTTCCTTATGATTTATCTGAAGTTCTTTTTGTATGTTCCGCAAACCACACAGGACCTATTTCAACAGCTCTTATGGATAGAATGGAAGTTATAAAGATGCCTTCATACTCGGACGCAGAAAAAGCAGTTATCGCTAGAGATTATGCATTCCCTCAAGTTCTGGAAAAGAGTGGTCTTACAGCAGAACAATTTCAAATTGACCCTGATCTTTGGCCACAGGTCGTACGCCCTTTCGGATATGACTCTGGTATCCGAAGTATTACAAGAACCCTAGAATCCATTGCTCGTAAGGTAGCTCGTGAAATCGTCGAAGGTAGAGCTACAAGTATCCTCATCAATGAAGAAAATCTGAAGTATTACCTGCCCAAGTAGCAAATTTAAGGAAGTATATGATTCCTGAGTCATTAACATTTGAAGAGTTACCGAATTCAGAGGGAACCTCCCTTGATGTTGCTCTTGCAGAATTATCGTATCCTGCAGCAGCATCTATTGTGCAAGTAGTTGAAGGTTTGAACCCATCTGAGATCAAATTTGAAAATGGTGTGCATAGACAAGGGATTAACCCTGATAGAGGAGTTTGGCCTGAGATGGGTAGTGGCTTAGTGATTGAAAGATTTCAGGGGGATAGTGAGAAAATTGTAATTAGCCCGACAAACATGGATGTGGGCATTAGACCAGAGAATCCACATATAAAGTTTGAAAAGAGAAATGGTAAGGGGTCTGGTAAAAAAGGAATTATTAAGGAGCCCACAGAATTAAAACCTGGAGATTTAGTGTTTATAGAAAATGCAGAGCTGGGGCGTACTATACGTGTAAAGCTTGAGCCCACAGGGTCAAAAGGTGTAGAAAATTGAATTAAAGGTGGTGAAGTTTAATGAAATCTAAACTTTTATTAATCATTGTATTGTTAGCAGTTGTAGGTGGTGGTTATTATGCATATTCCCAGATGGGATCAGATGATGGCCTGAAGTTAAATGTGTCCAAGATGGCTGGTTCTAACGGAATGTCCAAAGATGCAGTTTCTGGTTCCTTAATGGAACTTGCAACCAAAGGTATACCTTTAAAGTGTGAATATTCAGTTCAAGGGAACAGCTTTGAAGGAATAATTAAGGGTAAGAACTTTCTAGGTAAGGTTAAAACACCAGAAGGTAAGGGAAACATTCTAATGAAGCAAAACTGTATGTATACCTGGGAAGAAGGTGCTGTTGAAGGTATTTCTTGGTGTTTTGATGATTCCGAACAGAGTGTTTGGGAACAGACGGGGGATAACATGCCGGATGAGTATAAGTGTCGTCCTACTGTTGTTACTGACTCAGCATTCAACATGCCCGCAGGTGTTACCTTTATGAACCTAAGTGACATGATGGACAACATGGAAAACTATGTAATGGAGTAGTGTTATTATTATTTCATGCAGACGCCTAGTCTAGAACAAATAGAAAAAAACGTTAAGGGTTGTAAACTCTGTAGGTTGTGTGAGACAGCCAACAACGCTGTGCCGGGGGAGGGAAGTACTAACTCAGGCATTGTGTTTATTGGTGAGGCTCCAGGTGCAACTGAAGATGCAACTGGTAGGCCCTTTGTTGGGCGTGCTGGTAAACTCCTTGAAGGTTTACTTTCTGAAATTGGCTACAAGCGGGAAGACGTGTGGATAGGAAACATTATAAAACACAGACCTCCTAAGAATAGGGATCCTTTCCCTGATGAAATAAAATCATGTCAGCCGTATCTAAAAGCTCAACTTGAAACCTTGAAACCTAAACTTATCGTTACCCTTGGTAGATTTGCCATGAATTACTTTTATAAGGAAGGAAAGATTAGTCTTGATCATGGAACTTTAAAAAAGATAGGTGATCATTACATATTTCCTGTTTATCATCCTGCAGCGGCTCTACGTAGAGGTTCCTTTGCAGAGGCATTAAGAAATGATTTTCTAAAAATCCCTAAGGTACTAGCATATATAGATAAGCATGGGGAGGAAGAAACAGAAACTGTTGAGGATGTTAATAACCCGCAATTAGGCCTTAAATTCT
>CAZTXE010000100.1:0-2804 GCA_964617305.1 uncultured Candidatus Saccharibacteria bacterium
AAGGGAGCTACATTCTCCCCCAGGTATGTTCTACCACCATGATTTTCAAAACCAACAAGTGTATTACCGATTTGGTTTAAATGATTAAACACAGGATCATGCCTAAGATCTTCATTTAATTCACAAACAACATTCCCTATACAACGGGCCTTTTTATTTCCAAAGTGTTCCGTATAAATATCAAAAACGCTAAGTCCTCCAAGAACAGTACCATCAGCAGCCTTATAATAATTACCTAGTAACTGATAAGAACCACATATATAAAGACCAACACCATCCCCCTCTATATAGTCTCTCAAATATGTATTCTTATTTTGAATAAGGTCGTCATAAATTGCATGTTGACTAGAATCAGGACCTCCTCCCATAAAAACAAGGTTAATGCTAGACATCATTTCTGAAGTTAATTTTGTTTCAGTAGTTATCTCAACAATTTCTGCATCTATACCCCTCTCTTTAGCACGAGCTTTTAGAATCTGAACGTTACCATCATCACCATATAAATTAAGCTTGTGTGGATAAAAATACCCAATGATTAATTTCATAATATGGCCTTTCCAGAAAGCTTCTTTCTTAAAGAAAGCATCGCAGAATAATTGGGTAAGGCAATAAGGCTATTAAGACTGTTATCATTTGTGATCTTTGTTAAAAGAATATTTAAACTGGAATTTATATTTTCCTCAGGAACCTCTACACCAGCATAATGTAATCTAATAGCCATATCTAAATAACGGGTCCCTGTTACAAATATCTTTTTGTCTCTACAGGATTCTTTCAAAAGCTCTTGGTCTATATCATAAATCCAAGAGACATCTCTACCATCAGGAATATTATCGTTTAGTATAAAAAGAATAGAATCTCCTTCTATTTCCTTGCTTACAAAGCAGTCCAAGTTAGTATTAAAACTAGCAGGATTCTTAGCCAACAAAACCTTAACAGCCTTACCTTTATAATCAATTGTCTCACCACGACCATAAGCATATGTGAAATCCTTAAGACTTTTCAAAAGTTCATCCTCTGAGAATCCAAGCAACATACCTACAAAAACAGAGGCGTTGATATTGCGCGCATTAAAGCTCCCTACAAGACTAGTGTTTCCTAAATAATCTTTAGAGTCATCAAAATAAGTTATTTCTCCCTCAAAGTTGTTCTTAACAGCATTAAAATAAGGTTGTGTTGCATCCAAAACAATCTCTGTTGAGGAAGATAGTTCCTTTATAGAGGCTAGCCACCTTTCTAACACTAAATCTACCTCACCATATCTATCAAGTTGGTCACGGGATAAGTTGAGCAAAACTAAAACATTAGGTGAGATGTCTTTTAATAAATGGGGAAGTGCGTATTCATCCACCTCAAAGACACCCACATCATAGGGAGCCTTCCCCCATAAAGTGGTGCTTAGAGCAAGTTCTGAAGCAATACCATTTAAAAGATTAGCACCTGTTTTGTTGTGTACAACATTTAAACCGGACTCTTCTAATAAATGTGTAACTAATTTAGCAGTTGTTGTTTTACCATTAGTTCCAGAGATAAATATATGACCATAGGGAAATTTAAATTTTGGGTGTTTGAAAATATCTGGATAGAGTTTTAATACCACATGTCCAGGCCAGGTATAACCCGATCCAATATTTAATAACTTACTTATAAGTTTTATTAATTTTGCAAGTAAAATAACAAAGTAAAATTTCATAACTTTTCCACATACCTTAACAATAATCTAACTATATATTAAATACGTAGTAACAGTAATAGGTGGTGTGTATATGTACAACAACTCTTTGATTTCCTTTAGTTGCTTTAATAAACTCCCCCGGTGTTTGTGTATAAGTACCTTTTGCCTTTAGCACCCTGCTTTACTGCTGTCTAAGATTTCTTTGGCCTCTCTTACCCTCTTCTATGTTGTTTATAACTTGGCTTTTTATGTAGAAAACTTTGTGGATTAATAGCCTAGTTGTCCACATATATTAAGCAACGTTAAAAGTTATCCACTAGCTACTGTATAACTCATTTCTAATATTTACTAAGTCTTGTTCCACCTTTTGAGGATTACCCATACCATCTCCAACCTTTTTTACACCATGCATAATTGTTGTATGATCTCTACCTCCCATAACTTCTCCTATTGTTTCGTAAGGAGTTTGCGTAAGATCATACATTAAATACATTGCCACCTGTCTTGGGATCACAATATTTTGTGTTCTTCTCTTTCCCTTTATATCACCCACCTTTACTGAGTAATATGTTGCCACAGTTTTTAAAATATCATTAAGGTTTATTTGTTTTGTGGTTTTATCCTTAATTACTTCCTTTAGTGCTTTTCTTGTTAAATCTGTTGTTGGTTGTTTTCCACCTGTTTTTGCTTCAGCTATTACCTTGTTATACGCTCCCTCAAGTTCTCTGATATTGGTTTCAATATTTGCTGCCAGAAAGCTTATCACTTCGTCACTGATCTCATCTCTATTCTGGTCCCTTTTTTCCTGCAAGATTGCTAATCTCATATCCACATCTGGTGGGCTAATATCTGCAATCATCCCACTACTAAATCTTGAAGTGATCCTGTCTTCCAGATTGTTAAAGTTACTTGGGTGCCTGTCTGAAGTTATTACAATTTGTCTTTGAGACATGTGTAGTGCATTGAATGTATGAAAGAATTCTTGTTGGGTTGAGTCAGTTCCTGCAATGAATTGAATATCATCTATTAGAAGTACATCCACTTCTCTATATTTCTTTCTAAATTTTGCAGGGTTGTATTGTTTACCTTGACCACTTCTAATTGCCATTATTAATTCATTCATAAAGGA
>CAZTXE010000101.1:0-2800 GCA_964617305.1 uncultured Candidatus Saccharibacteria bacterium
GATACATCAGATGCTTTTACATCTGGCACACTCTCCTTCTCTGATGACACATTTCTTGACCTATCCGCCATCCAACACGATGACACAGCAACACAAGGAATAAGGTTACCTCAGAATGACGTACTCTCTGCACCAGCTTCAGGTGAAGGTTATATTGCTTATGATACAGATGCTGACAAGGTGTACATCTACAACGGCACTTCCTGGACTGACGTTTCAGGTGCATCCACTCCCCTACAAGAGGCATATGAGGGTGGTTCTACCATAGCAATGTCTGCAGGTGAGGGTGATGTTAGGTTTTATAATGACGCATCAAGTGAAATACTATTTTTAGACGAAGATGCAGGAAGAGTTGGTATTGGTAACACAACCCCAGAATATAAGTTAGATGTGACAGGTACTCTACAGGCAACAGGTTTCAGAACAAACAGTGAAACAGTTACTAGCTTCTCAGGTACTGGTATCACAGTCACCGGAGGGGCACTCACTTCTACCCTAGGAACATCTATTGTTACTACAGAAATAGTAAATGACACCATCCTTGAAGCAGACTTTGATGCCACAAACTCCCCTACTGATGGTTTAATACTATCCTTTGATACTGCTACGGGTGGTTTCACTTGGGTACCTAATGATGGTGGTTCTGGTGCTTCTAAGTGGACTGACGGAGGTGCAACAACTTATCTGACATCAGTAACAGATGATCTAGCAATTGGTGGAGACTCACTTACAGGCTCTGTCTTCGCCCTTGATGAATCAGAAGCAACATTTTATGTTGGTTATGATAATTCCTCTAGTCCAGAGTTTCTCTTTGAATCAGCAGACGGTGATCAAGGTACATTTGGTTTTAACAATGATGATACTTTTTACATTAGTGGTGCTAACTTCCAAGTAGGAGCTGGCCCTGGTAGTTATGCACTGGACGTTGCAGGAGATTTTAATGCTGATAGCTTTTATCTTGGAGACAGTCAGGTTATATCAACTGCAGCAGAAATTAATGTACTAGATGGTATTACTTCATCTACTACAGAACTAAATCTTTTAACTGGACGTACAGGGGCACTACTTGATACATCCAGTTCATTTAGTGGAGATGTATCCGGTGTTTATAACAACCTTCAAATTGGATCAGGTACTGTAGGTACCTCAGAACTTGCAAATGATTCCATACTTGAGATTGATCTTGACTCAACTAACTCCCCTACTGATGATTACGTTCTTTCATACGATCAGGCATCTGGAGGTTTCACTTGGATTGCTGGTGGTGGAGGAACAATAGACGGTTCAGGTACAGGAACTTATCTTACTATGTGGTCTGATTCTGATACCATTGCTAACTCCAGTGTGTTTGAAGACAGTGGGAAGATTGGTATAGGAACTACGACTCCTAATGCATTACTAAGTGTTAATTCCGCAGGGTCAAATATTTCAATTAACAACCCAACAGATGGACAGGGGCTGATACTTCAAGGAGTAGGTGGTGGTACAAATGGACAACTAAGAATTATAGCTAATAGTGCTGCCTGGGCTGACAACACTACTACAGCATATTTTCAAATAAAAACAGGATCTAACAATAATGCCACATTCATGGGTGGAACATACGGTGCTGATGCACCTTTTGACAGATTACAATTTAACTCTGAATATACAACCATCACAAACGATTCATACACAGACACCCCAGTTGCTACAGCAGTTTTTGAAGTTGTTAACGACACAGACGCAAGAGATATCCTGCAAATAATAGGTAGTGGTTCACAAAGCGGTGACTATTTACAAGTAACCAGTAATGGAGGGGCAGCTGGAAACTTGTTAACAGTAGACAGTAATGGAGACCTAGGAGTTGGTACAACCAATCCTGGGTACAAATTAGATGTAGTAGGTGTAGCTCAAGCTTCTTCTGGATTTAGGACAAACAGTGAAACAGTTACTAGTTTTTCAGGTACAGGAATCACAGTTACAGGAGGGGCTCTAACTTCTACTCTAGGAACATCTATAGTTACTACAGAAATAACTGATGATGAAATCCTTGAGGTTGACCTTGATGTAACTAACTCCCCTACTGATAACTACATATTGTCATATGACAGTGGTACTACTGGTTTCACATGGGTTGAGGAAACTGGAGGAGATGGCGCTTCAAAGTGGACAGATGGGGGTACCACAACATATCTTACTTCCCTATCCGATGATATTGGTATTGGACATTCAGGTCCTTCAAGTGAACTATTCTTTGATACTAGTGCTTCTGCATTAACACTTAATCCATTTGGTACCTCAAGTGGTAATACAGGAGAGATTAGAATCTCTGAACTTGTTGCCAGTGGCACAAACTACACAGGTTTCAAAGCTCCAGACAGTTTAGGTTCAGATATCACTTACACACTACCCAATGCCGACGGAACAGCAGACTATGTCCTAACCTGGCAAACAGGGGGTGCACTGGAGTGGAAGGAAGTGACAGGTGTTGGTGGTGCAGGAGACATTACCGCCGTTGGTTCCATGGGCAGTGGTTCAGTATTCTCAGGGGCTACTGCTGATGATGATTGGTTAGGTCTTGGGGCAGCTGCAGGCCGAATTGAATTTGATGATCAGGCAACGGATGAGGTTAACATTCTTGATGCTTATGTTGGTATTGGTACTTCAAACCCAGGTTCAAAATTGGAAATTGGAACAGCTGATGTAGAAACATTCCTACAATGGAGAACAACGGCAAACGAAGGAAGCATATCACGAAATTACAACACAACCATTTTTAGTAATACAGGTACATGGAACTACCAATACAATGGCTCTA
>CAZTXE010000102.1:0-2737 GCA_964617305.1 uncultured Candidatus Saccharibacteria bacterium
AGTCAGATACTTCCTCAGAACCATCTGGTGCATTAAAACTGAAATCATCAGACCAAAATTCGGAGTTCTCCATACTTTCTGCATAATACTCATTGTCATCATTTACATATCTGTCATCACCGGAGGGATTTTTGATAGAAAGGGAACCATTAGCAAATACGGCACCAACACCAGATATTAGAGAATCGGCGAAACTACCAAGAATATCGTCTTCGGAGGGAATTCCAATGGAAATAGAATCAACACAACTAGTACAACCTCCAAACACATCACCATCTATTACATTGAACCATCCGGAAGATATCATTTTGTAACCCAGGTTATAAGTTTGTGTTGAGGAATCAACATCAATGGTTGCACAAGAACTGGAAACAATATCAGAACCGGATCCATTTACACAAGAAAGCCCATATTTAAAATTAGCTTTATCAACAGGGGATGGAACATTGACACAAAGTATTTGGCTAGTAGAGTAGGGAACTTCTTCAACAATATAGCTATAACTATCAAAAGTATCAGGATCCCAAGCACCTTCTAAAGATTGCGTCGTAAGATTTATAGAAACATCACCGTCCAGATCAGATTTCTGTAACTCATTAGAAGCACCTGCATCAGAACAATTTTTTCCAGTACTATCCCATACCCAACCGGTGACATCCCCTATGGCTGCAACTGTAAATGTCCAGGTATCTGATCCGGCGGTATACTTACCATTGGTAGTAACTACTTGCCAAACATAAACTTCTCCTGGACTTATGTCTACCTTATGTTTTCTTATGGAGGCCGGGTGCGTAATTATACTTTGCGCAAGGGTATTCTTAAAAGAAAAGCCTAGAGATGAACCCACAATAAAAAGCATAAATATAATCACCTTTTTAGTTTTTTTAAAAAGTAAACTAAGCATAACTAATTAGAACGCAGAGGTTCCTTTTTCCCTTTTTTCAAGTATCACATATTGTTCATTACCACCCCCCGAACAGTTTTTGCCCCATTCACTTTGATCCCACTGTAAATCTACCTCATCTAAACTTACAACAGCATTGTTAGGAGGAAATACCAAAGATGGTTTACCAGGAGCATAGTCAACACAGTTAGGTGTAGGTTCCACCCCACCGTCAGGAGCGGTAGGCGCATAAACAGAAAGTGTCACGTCTTTCTTAACATTGTCGGGGGGTGCAGTAGAACAATCTCTCCAACCATTATCATAACAAGTACAACCACTACAGTTAAAACTAGTTGTGGTTAGAGAAAAGATAGAAGACTCGCCATAACCAGTCCAATCTTGAGCTGCCCGTTGTAAATTAGCAAAACGAACATCATTGACATAGATAAAACTAACAGAATTATTAGAAAAATCCTTTACTTCCATACACTTATAACCATTCTGAGCACCATTTTCACAATTGGCGTCCTTGGCTAAGTTAACAGTATAACCACTATTACCAGTATTTCCAGCAGTCCACCAACCAGTACCTTCCTCAGTATGCCATAAGGCATTATATTCCTTAGTATTAGAATCTTGGCCAGGGTAATAATCATCCCAAGAAGGCTCCTCCCCACATCTAATACCCGTAGTACCACCACAAGTTGAAACTTCTGGTTCATAGGCGGCATCACGATCAGCAATAGCTTGTTTATCAGAAGCGGCCATAGCAGCATAAGCGACAGCAATAGACTTTTCCATTTTTTCTTGAATCTCATTTTCGGCTTGCTCTACCTGAGCTTGCCATCGTGCAGCGGCCGCATTAGCAGCAGCTGCTGCTTTTTCGGCAGCGGCTTTTTCAGCAAGGGCCTTCTCAGCGGCTCTTTCTTCGACTTCTCTATCGGCTCTTTCTTCGGCCTGTTTCCTTGCTCTAGCTATTTCTGCAGCAGTAGGACCACGAGATACTTTACGCGGTTCTGGTTCTGGATCTGGTTCACGTTTCGGGGGAGCAGGTTCAGCTTTGGGGGGTGAATAACTATAATATGTAACAACAGGACGTCTATTAGAAGATCTACGTTCCTTCCATCCACTAAGACCAGCCTCAGCAATAGGTGTACCTACTAAACCTCCAACAAATACAAAAGTTAAAGTAGTAATTGTAATTTTTAATATGTATTTTTTCATTGTGTCAGCTCCTTATCAGTTAAGGGACATGTACTTAAATCCACTACGGCAACACTAGCTTTCGGGGGAACATCCTGTGAAGGATCGACAATTTCAACATCTTTTGCAAAACCAAGCAGCACAATATCTTCTAAACAAAATGCTGTATCCCAAGTATAGGGACCTTCTCTAAATGTCTGGAGTTCAGAACCTGTACCACCAAAATTAGAAGCAACAAAAGAAGTGAGATCGAAAGCTTCATCTTCTTCGGCTAGCTTTATGAAATCCAAATATTCCTGATCTGTTTCAAATGATAAAATAAAATTATCCCACTCTTCTTGGGTAGCAAAGGAAGTATCCACAGATACCTTAGGAAGAGGCTGAGATACTTCATCAAAGGCAGGAATAACAATTTTTGCAGAATTTACATCAACATAATAGTAAGATTCTCTTCCTACCTCAGCATAAGGTAAAACACCTAGTAAACCTTCCTCGGGATACCATTCAACAACCTCCCCAAAGAAAGCGTTTGTTTCTGTATTACCGTCAAAACCAGAAGGTAACTGCATGTCAGATACTATTCTAAGAGGACGAAAAGCAAACATACCAGGGGCACGTTGAGCCATGAAATCACGAAAACCCAACGTATTG
>CAZTXE010000103.1:0-2542 GCA_964617305.1 uncultured Candidatus Saccharibacteria bacterium
GTGACAGCGACGGTTGAACCTCAGGTTAATCAGTCCCAGGCTGACGTTGATTATGGTGCTGAAACTGCTGGTTTAGCGGAGGCCTATGTTTCAGCTAAGGTGTCTGTTTTTCCTGCTGCTGGCTGGGATTCCTGGATTGATGTACAGGAATTTGTGAAGCCCAATTGTGATGCCGGTGAATATGCGGCAGCTAACTACTGGGTTCAAGCTCCGGTTGACGCTGGTGTGAAGATGACCGGTGGCCATGAACGTAACAGTTGGGACATTGGTCTTTCGACCTACACCATTCCGGTCTTTGGTCCCACGAAGGAAATCGCAGTTGTGTGGGGAACCGAAGTGATTGTGGACGGTAAGAATTACGGCCGTTCCCTCGTTATCTTGGAAGCCGACGGTTATTACAACGTCGAAATCTTCCAGGGTGCCTACCGTGTTGGTATCGATCCCGGTAGTCAAATGCCTCGTTATTGGGATGAAGTTCTGACCTGTCTCTATGACGGAGATTGGACTCCCCAATACCATCCTATCAATTAATTTCTTGATGGGTAAAGTAACTATCAAAATTTAGTAGAGCGGGTAGCTTACACATATTTATATGTGCAAGCCCCGCTCTAACTCTTTTTATACCCTTTTTCCTATGTAATAATAACCTTGTGTTTACAATAAAATCTGCCTCAAATGAAGATCCCCTAGTATCAGTAATAATCCCTGTTTATAATTCTGAACCTTACCTTTCTGAAGCCTTAAATAGTGTCTTAAAGCAGCGTTTTAGCAGCTTTGAGGTTGTTTGTGTAGATGATAATTCTAAAGATAATTCCTTAAAAATATTAAGAAAATATGCCAGAGAGTATCCCTCTAAGGTTAGAGTATTTAAAAATGATAGAAATATGGGAGTAGGCTATTCTGCTAACTTAGCTATTTCTAAAGCTAAAGGAGTGTTTGTTGCGCGTTTGGACTCTGATGATGTCATGATAGAATCTCGATTAAAGAGGCAGGCAGAGTATCTGCTTAGTAATCCCGAGGTTGTTATAGTAGGTGGTCAAGTAATCATATCTGACAAAGAGGGTACTGTTGTTGGGAAGAAGAAGTTTCCTCTGACTGATGAAAAGATATATAACCTCATGTTTAATGTTATGCCTATTCAGCAGGGCGCTTCCATGATAAACAGGGCCCATTTACCCAAAGATTTCAAGTTTTATAAAGGTAACTCTAGGGTTGCAGAAGAAGTGGAGTTGTTTTTTAGGCTACATCAGTATGGCAAGTTTGCTAACTTAAGAGCGAATGTTCTCAGATATAGACAATATCGGGGATCTACTTCTTTAAAGAATCCCAAAAAGACCTTTTACGATTCTTTTAGGGTAAGACTGAAGGCTGTTAATAAATATAGATATAAACCTACTTTTAAGGGCTGGTTTACTATGTTTATACAATTTTGTTTAGTTTCTATATTGCCCAAGAATTGGGTTTACCCAATGTTTGCTTTGTTAAGAGGTATAACTACAAAAAGACGTAGGATTAAACTTTCAGATTTACATATATTACTAAGCACGAAGATTGAGATTCCTTTTATGAGTGATTCTTAAAATTGTCTTGTATAATTTGAGTTGATGGTTAAGTTAGCGGTGATAATAAAAAGGAATATATTCCCGGTTTTGTTGGTTGTTTTCTCTATTGTCATTTTCCTGAATAATTACACACCTGGTACATGGTTAATTGGTTGGGATAATTTAAATCCAGAGTTTAATTTTAGAATCAACTTAGAAAGGACTTTTTTTTCTGCCTGGCAAGGATTTCAGGGATTGGGTTTACCTTCTGCAATGGCACATGCATCTGATTTACCTAGACAGTTAATTTTGTCAGTATTTTCGATCTTTTTACCAGAAACATTTCTTAGATATTTATGGCAGTTTTTAATGTTAATTCTTGGTCCTTTGGGAATGTTCTTTTTAACTAGAAAAGTGTTTTTTGACACAGAAGGGGACAGTACCAATGCTGTTTCATTTTTGAGTGGGCTTTTCTATTTGCTTAACTTAGCTACTCTTCAAATCTTTTTTGCCCCTCAATCTATGTTTACTACTCAATATGGTTTCTTACCCTGGTTGTTTATGTTTATGGTTTTGTATTTGAAAAATGGTAAGAATAAAAATTTACTAATTTTTTCTTTACTGGTCTTCCTTTCTTCCACGCAGGCTTTTACTCCTACTCTTGCTCTTTCTTTCTTTTTGTTAGTTGGTGTTACATGTTTGTTCAGGCTTATAAAAGCTAAGTTCAGTAGAAATTCTATTGTTAGAGTTATAGTTTTGGTATTAGTTCTTTTGGGTATGAGCGCCTATTGGTTGTTGCCCTTTGTATATTTTTTGTTGTCTGGTGCTGGTTTTATCTCTGAGGCATCCATCAATCTTTTTTCGTCCGATGAGTCCTTGCTGTTGAATCAAAAATTTGCAGGCTTGGAAGATATAGCATTTTTACGGGGCTTTTGGTTTGGAAATACAGATTTTAATGTAGCTAGGGAAGTATTTGATAATATGTTTGATCCCTGGTTGAT
>CAZTXE010000104.1:0-2541 GCA_964617305.1 uncultured Candidatus Saccharibacteria bacterium
TCTTTAACCACAAAGCAGCATCCTTTGTATCTTCATCATGTTCTGATTGCGCGGAGATAGAAGGAATTCGAAGAAGTTCAAACAATTCTTCAAGAAAAATATCTTTGTTTTTATCTGAATATTTTAGTAGGTTGTTCATGGCCGCATTATAGCAACTGTGGGGACAAGTCAATAGTTAGAATAAATTAACTATCTCATCCCAAGAGCTTACCCTAGTTATGTTTTCGTGTAGCTTTTCCTTTGCATTCCATGGTCTTTCTAGTAGACATACGTTAATACCATTTTCAGCACAGTCATTTGCATAGAGTATGTGATCTTCAAGAATATATGTTGCTCCAACCTCTTTACATACCTCAGATTTTTTCTTGCTCTCACCACTCTTTGAAACCTGGTTAGTGTGTATTACTTTGGTAAATGAATCAGGAAAGTTTGTATCAAGCCACCTATTTGTTTCCTCATCCAACCAGAGTGGTCTTGCCGTTATAGCGACAAGATCATGATTTTTCTTTAACTGTGAAATTCCCTTCTGAGAACCTTCAACAGGGGGAAGCTTAGACATTTGAGGCGATCTATAAAATTCAAAAAGACGTTCAGTAAGCTCATTAGGGGTACATTTCCACCAATGGGTGAGATCATAATTAGTTATATCGTCTACCCTAAGGTTAGTACCGTAGTTATCATTATGGAATTTCATCAAGGGGCCTTCCAAATATGCTATTACAGAGTCAATATCAACACCAATAGTCATTGGTAAATTATAGCAGAATTGCTCTGGGTCTCGGCCTAAAAGAATTAGTATATACTGAAAATATGACTAAACTAATAAATAAAACTTTAATTGAGAGTAATTACAATTTTACAGAGCTTATCGAACAAATTCGCAAATACTATGTATTGCTCAATGAGGGACAACTTAGTTTAACGGCTAGGCTATTCTCAACTACGGAAAGTGATGGCATGCATATCATTGGGGGTGCAACAAATTATAAAACGAAAAGTTTCATTGCTATGGCACAACCAGTTTTTCCTTGGATGCGGGAAAAAGCTTTACCTGTAGCTACAACTTCTTATATTTATTCAGACTATATGACAGGTGAATTGAAAGCTATCGTTGGGGGTGCTGATACTGTTTTGTATAGAACCCCTGCAAAATCAGCTCTTGCGGCAAAATATTTGGCTCCAAAAAGGGATTCCTACACTTTGGGGTTATTAGGACTTGGTGTTCAGGCAACAACTCATGCAGAAGCATTTTGTGAAACATTTAACATCAAAAAGATTGTGGGTATGTCCAGAACACCTAATAAGTGGAAACATAATATTGATTCAATAGAAGAAAAGACTGGTAAAAAACTTGAATTACTTTCACGAGAAGAAGTTATCAAACAAGCTGATATTCTTGTTGTGATAACATCCGCGGAAGAACCATTGGTCCATTATAAAGATTTACATAAAGGACAACTAGTAATTGGTACTGATCACGCTGAAACAGTTGCAAAGGATGTTGTTTTAAATGCAGATGCTGTTTTTGTAGACTATGCACCAACAGCAAAGGGTGAGCCTGCAACTATAAAGATTCTTTTGGATGAGGGACACAAGTACGATGATTTAGTAGATGGCGATTTGCTTCAGTTATCAACTGAGGATGTTGTGGCTCGAAAATCAGAAGATGATATTATATTCTTTCAATCTCTTGGGGTATTGTGTGAAAATCTAGCAGCGGTAGAGTATTTTTATGATAAGGTTGGGAGTGATGCTGAGGAGTTTGATTTTAACTAACACTTCTTGGGCACCCACGGGGAATCTCAACAAGCTGAATAGTACCTATGTTACTAGAATTATTCCAGCACTATGCTTTTTAAATCATCAAAACTTTGGATAAAGTGCGTAGGATTAAGGTTTTCTAAATCCTCTTGCCTATAAAATCTTTTATTTATTTCGGGATAAAATATAGCAGTATCCATACCAGCGTTTTGACCTGCCACCACATCTTTATCTGAGTCTCCCACTATTAGCGTATTTTCTATAGTGGCCCCACTAAATCTTTTTAGAGCCAATTGGATGGCTTCTGGATCTGGCTTATGTTTCACTACGTCTTCGCCAGTGATTGAAAATTCAAACAGGTGAGTCATGTTATGTGCTTCCAAGGCCTTTTCAAATAATTCTCTTCTTGAGGAAGTAACTACACACATTTCAACATGGTTTTTCAGCGACTCTAAAGTTTCGGAAACATCTTTGTGCAAGGTGACCTTAATAATATTCTCTTGCATTCTCAAATAGACCTTTTTCATAAATTCATCTATTTGTTCTTTTAATATACCTAGAGTTATTGGCCCATGGTGTTTTCCAAAGGTATCCTTAATAATTTCTTTTTCTGTGGGATTGAGATTATACTCGTTAAACGTTTTAGCATAGGCATCTACCCATATACTTAATGTGTCTGCAACACACCCATCCCAGTCTAACAATAAATACTTATAATTCATGTTGTGATTATAACAAAAACGTAAATGGTGACCCCACGGGGAATCGAACCCCGGTTTC
>CAZTXE010000105.1:0-2539 GCA_964617305.1 uncultured Candidatus Saccharibacteria bacterium
TAAATCCCACATCATCCACTATAGATTCCCTTTCACATCTCAACCTACCAGCAGGTGTTGGTATCGAGATTAAGATGTAATTACCCATAAAATGCAAATAAGGAATCCTTCATACCCTGCGGTAATCAGAATTCCTTATCTGGTTGTAGTTCTTAAGGCAATTTTCGGCAAGGCAAGAATGCTTGGATGGTTTCTTCAGCTCCGATCATACTTACGGGGTCATCCTGGATATGAATTACACCATCTGTCCCGCGAGTAATAGTTGGTTCCCACTCATTCCAGGTTTTCAGAAACCGCGCGATATATAGGGGATCTGCTGGGATTACCTGAAATTTGTGTGTAACGAACCCATCTTTTGGTTCAGGAATTTTACATTCCTGTTCAAGATAGAAATCTATCGGCAATACACCCAAATCCAGAAAGCCCTGTTCAGAAGTATTATCCTCATTTAAAGGTTTCGAAACCTTGCAGTTCCTGAACCAGTTTCCATTTGGGGTTGGTTCGATAATATATCGTTCGAACCGCCGTTGTTCCTCACTCACGTGAGTTATATAAATGTCTGTCATTTCAGCCTCCTTAGGGCTAATAAACACCTTTTCGCCACTCATGCACTAGGATTTCTTTTGCGGAGTGTTGTCCTGGCATTAATAGAATTTCATGTGTACGGGAAGTTTCTATGGGAAGTTCTTCCAGATATTCTTTTGCTTCCGCTTCATTGAAGCCGGCATCTTGCAGCATATCTAAGGCTACTTCCTCTTTACACCAACGAGATTCAATGGTGTAACGGATTTCAGGATCCGGTGTTATTATTGTAGGCTCCTTATTTTCCCACCTTTCGTGGTAAAGGGTGACCTGCACCGGTAGTACAGCTTTATAATCTCGTACAGGCATCTATTACCTCCTGGGTTAGATGTTTATATTTGAACAAAAATCTATATTCATAAAATACAGATTTTCACTCAAATAAAAGAAAAGCACCGAATGTCTGTCACTCAGACGGTGCATAAGCCTTGATTTTATAGACTTAGCAATTTGTATCTACTTTATATTTATGTGGTTGTAGACAAAACCACTTACCAGTTCACATTTGGATCGAATTACCAATTACATGCTTTTTAGTGTGTAATAGTAATTATAGTTTTGCTTACCTTTTCTGAGTAAACACTATTACCTAGTAATGTTTCCGAAGGTAATTTCCTTTCTAGCCTACGTAGCTCATCTTCCTCAACAACATAAGTTGGGGCTTCAAACACTGCTCCAGTTCTTTTCAATGTACTAATTACATCGAAAGGAATATGGAAATAGTCCCAATCCTCTTCATAAGGATCTATAAAAAGTTGGGATATGCAACGATTTCCTTCCAGAGTACTTCCACAGGTTTGGCGTAGCATATTTCTAAATATCCTTGCGCCAGGAAATCCTCTTAGGGACTTTCCAAGGGAGAGATCACTATCCAGTATCTGTACTACAAAATACCGTGTGTATCCCTCAAACTCTTCTCGTCCATAACAGTTGGATGTAAGAATTCCATCTACAGTTAGGATTCTAATTTTGGTCTTCATGTTCCACCTCCGTGGATGAGGCTAAGACGACCAGTTTTAGCCTTGGGCTTGGGTATTTAAGACTTTGTCACCCTATGGTTTTATGTCTCCAATCGACATTAGCAAAAAATGCTAAGTTATGTTTAAAACGTGGGCAAACTAGTTTTACTCAATACTTAGCACTATTTGTTGTTATGAAAGCATTATACTCCAAAAACAAACCCCAGTCAACTATAGGGTACGTGAGGTGTTTTATGGTCTTTAGCATATGTAAAGAAGTTGGAAATGTAGCATTTGTGCAAAAGAAAATAAGGAACCTTCATACCCTACGGGTAATCCGATTCCCTATTTTTTTTGTTCTCAGTCTTGACGCGTCAAATTTTTCAGGCGCTGCTTTTCGATTTCCGCTCGCTGCCTTATGGCTTTTCCTGCTGTAGAGAACCAGGTTATAATAGGTATAGCTAAGAAAATACCCAGGTTCACCCAAAAGAAATCTGTTCTACGCAGTCCAATATAAAAAGCCAGAAAGTTCAGAACAACGTAAGTGATAGTAACCCAAAACATGTGGTTAATCATCAAACGCCCAATCGGGGCGAACATCTTGTATGTGAGATCGTAGACGTCCTTTTGACCAAAGAGCACCCGCAGGTATGTGGTTCCATCACCGACACATAGGCCGGTCTTGCCCGCCAGGCCTCGATCGTCAATCAGCTGGCGTTCTCCATCATTTCTTGCCAGCCATGGCTTTCTCAGATATACATATTTATCTTCGTAGGACATTGTATTCTCCTTATTAACTATCTTAATATTTATGGATAATTATGACGCTGGCATTATAAGCTGTTTCCCATAACCCCGCAACTATAGGATCTAATGTTAGCTATGATATTTTTTAGTAAAAACCCCTTGCCATAGCTGTTTATCCCTGCTACAATCACTCCGATGTCAAACGGCGTTACATAAAAAAGCTACATTTCGAGCATTTTTCTGTGGGCGCT
>CAZTXE010000106.1:0-2528 GCA_964617305.1 uncultured Candidatus Saccharibacteria bacterium
ATTTTTGTATAGTTGGTCACAGTGAACGTGGTGAGTCGCGCGAATTAGCTTTGAAAAAGGCAAAAAATTGTATGTTAGTCGGGTTGGTTCCTATTGTTTGCTTTGTTAACGGTGAAGAACTAAAGCTATTTGATGGATTAGAGGCATTTTATTTATGGGAGGACCCAGCAACCATTAGTAAGGAAGGCGAGTTTGTACCAAAGTCTGCAGATGCTATAGCTGATGGTATAAAGCAAATTAAAAAGGAGTATAATACGGGCCTTGGTTTGCTATACGGAGGGTCCGTAAACAGAAATAATGTTTCTGATTTGGCAAAAATTAAAGAATTGGATGGTATAGTATCTGGAAGTGCTAGCTTAGATGCAAATCACTTTTTTGAACTAATATCTGCCTTTATACAATGAGATATGTAGACGTAAGAAAAACTGTTGAACAACATCAACAGAAAAAAGAAATGACCAAAGAAGCAAATAAAACGAAAAAGAACAAATTGTGGATTGTCCCCGCAGTAATTGTTTTTTTCCTTCTAGGTGCTGGTGTGGTATTTGGTAGGGATTTTTCCTCCTTTTTTGATCCAATATCAATTGTCTCTACAGCAGCAACTCCCAATCTTTCCGAAACAGATGGTAGAACAAATATCTTAATTTTGGGTTTGGATAAACGTTCAATTGGTACAGAAAGTGCTACTTTGACCGATACTCTTTTATTTAGCTCAATTGGACGTGTAGAAGGTAATGTTGCAATGATTTCTTTGCCTCGCGATCTTTGGGTTAAAGCTGATGTTGGTAGAGGGGCTCATTATATGAAGATAAATTCAGTTTATGCTGTTGATGGTATAGATGAATTGGTGGAGGTAACAGAAGAGGTTTTAGGTATGCCTATTCATTACTATGCTGTGGTGGACTTCAGTTTGTTTAAAAATGCCATTGATATATTGGGTGGTGTAGAGGTGGAGGTTGAAAATGATTTTGTTGATTATCAATATCCCGTTGAGGGCAAAGAGGCCGATATGTGCGGAAAAACTTGGGAGGAAGTGGGGGATATAACTGGTAGAGCATTGCATTTAGTATTCCCGTGTAGGTATGAAACGGTTCAGTTTGAGGCAGGTGCCCAAACAATGGATGGGGAAACAGCTTTAAAATATGTGCGTTCCAGGAAAGGAACAAACGGGGAAGGGACTGATTTTGCTAGATCCAAAAGACAGCAAAAATTAATTATGGCCGTAAAGGACAAAGTTTTGTCCCTTGAAACCATAGTTGACCTTGCAAAATTAAAGGAGCTTTACGATTTATCTTCAGAAAATGTTGATACTAATGTGAAGTTTGAGGATATAAGTGGTTTTTATATGCTTTCTCAACAGCTTGATTTTGATAGTGTTAGATCCATAGTTTTGGACGATAGAAGTGGTGCTGATGAAGGTGGTCTTTTGTATCACCCTCAGGATAATAGCTTGTATGGTGGTGCCTATGTATTGGTGCCTAGAGCAAATGATTTTTCACAAATTAAGGCCTATGTTCAGAGATATATTTTTGGCGAATGATATACATACTTCATGGGGAAGATTATCCTTCCTCTAGACAATTTATAACTGACCTTCTCAAAGAAAATAACATTGAGAAA
This sequence comes from uncultured Candidatus Saccharibacteria bacterium, assembly GCA_964617305.1. Lineage (GTDB taxonomy): Bacteria > Patescibacteriota > WWE3 > UBA101185 > UBA10185 > CAZTXE01. The sequence goes on from CAZTXE010000106.1 coordinate 1,621, forward strand.
AAAACAGAACTTGGTATCACCGATACCTCTCCAGAAGAAGTCGCAGGTATATTGTCTTCTGTTGATATGTTTGGAAGCACACCCTTACTTGTTTTAAATACCACCAAACAGGGTAGGATGAAGGTAGATGCCTACATTGAGGTTTTAGCAAATGTGCCAGAAGAAACTCCCGTAGTAATTATCACAGAGAGAGAATTAAAATCTACAAATGCTTTTATAAAGAATGCTCAAAAACTAGGAGCTCAAATTAAGCAGTTTAAGATGGAAAAAAGATCTAATGTTTTTAATTTTGTAGATTCTGTTTACTATGGAAACAGAAAGAAAAGTTACCAAGAATTAAAAAGTTTGATTCTTTCCGGAGATGATCCTTTTTATATATTTTCTATGCTTCAATATGGACTGCGAAGTATTGCCTATGCAAAATTTTCATCTGCTGCCTTTAACAGACTTCCTCCCTTTATGAAATCTAAGATTCAAAAACAAGCAGAATCTCTAACTAAGAAGCAAGTAAAGGTGCTTTATGCTTATTTTTACAAGTTAGACAGAGATGTAAAAATTGGAAAGGTTGATCCTGAAATGCTGATTCCTATGGCTGTAGAAAAGGTGTTAACATATGTTTAATGTCCTTTTTCAAGCCACATAAGTACATAAAAGACGAGTCATCTACCCCAATATACAAGACTGTTAATACAACCTTTGTAGTACAGTCCTTAGGTTATCCTGTAATATCAGTGTCTCTTGGTCTTTTTATTTTAATCACTCAAATCATTATTCCTGTAGTGTCTTTTAAAACAAGTAATGAAATATCAAAACCGGTTCGATCATCTGTTTTAGGTGTTGCTTCTGGTTTTCGTGATTTTGAGTTTAGTGAATTAGAAAATGGTGTGGGGGATATAAGGGAAGCTAAT
>CAZTXE010000107.1:0-2523 GCA_964617305.1 uncultured Candidatus Saccharibacteria bacterium
CTATTACAGATAATGATGGAAATACATTATTTACTGGTAGTGCTGGAAAAGCTGGTTTTAAGGGTTCAAGAAAATCTACCCCTTATGCAGCAACCACAGCAGCAATTGATGTAGCAACCAAAGCAAAGGAAGCAGGTTTGCAAGAGGTTGCTGTTTTTGTAAATGGCCCAGGAGCAGGAAGAATAGCTTCTATTAAGGCTTTGAAAGTTGCAGGTATTAGAGTTTCGGCAATTTCTGATGTAACCCGTATGCCACACAATGGTTGTAGACCAAAGAAAAGGAGAAGAGTTTAATGGCAAGATATAAGGGACCTAAATGTAAACTTTGCAGACGTGCAGGTGAAAAGCTTAATTTAAAAGGTGCTAGATGTGATTCTGAAAAATGTGCTATGAACAAGAGACCATATCCTCCGGGACAACATGGTAAAAACAGAAGAAGAAGACGCCCATCTTCTTATGGAATGCAGTTTGCTGAGAAACAAAAAGCAAAAAGAATTTATGGAATGTTAGAAAAGCAGTTTAGAAAATATGTTAATGCTTCTCTAAACACCGAAGGTGTTACAGGTGAAATTTTAATGCAGCATCTAGAATCAAGATTTGATAATATGGTTTATCGAAGTGGATTTGCAACTTCTCGTCCACAAGCTCGCCAATTTATAAGATCCGGATTTTTTGAATTAAACGGAAAGGTAGTAGATGTACCTTCAGTACAACTAAAGGTTGGAGATATTATAAAACCAAATGCATTTGAAAAAATTCATTTAAGACAAGGTTTCGTCTTGCCCGATTGGTTAAAAGCTAATGTTAAAGATAAGTACGTTCAGGTAGAGCGTCTTCCACTATTGGAAGAGGTTTCTTCTGGCATAAGTGTTCAATTAATTGTTGAATTTTATTCAAGATAAAGGAGTATAAAATGTTATTAAACTCACAAGATGTAAAAATAAAGAAGGTATCTGAAGAAGGTAATGTTGGCGTATTTTCATTTGACCCGCTACCAAAAGGATTTGGTCACACATTGGGTAACACTCTAAGAAGAGTATTAATGACTTCTTTAGAAGGTGCTGCTATTACTCAGGTCAAAATTGACGGTGCTGTGCATCAATTTACAACAGTTCCTGGTGTAAAAGAGGATGTTATAGAATTGGGGCTTAACTTCAAAAATGTTAGAGCTAGAATGCATACAGATACTCCAATTGTAGGAAAGATTGAAATGAAGGGACCAGGAAAGGTCACAGCAGGTGACATTAATGTTCCTTCTGATGTAGAAATTGTTAACCCAAAGCAGCATATAGCAACACTTGCAGATGCAAAAACCAAGTTTAATATAGACGTAGTGTTCGAACCTGGTGTTGGCTATTCTCCAATTGAGGAAAGAGAGTCCTCTAAGGTTGGTGTGGTGTTACTTGATGCACAATTCTCTCCAATAGTTTCTGCTTCTTATGCAGTAGAAAAGACCAGAAAAGGTACAATTGGTGACTTAGACAAGCTAATACTAACTGTTGAAACAGATGGCACCGTTGATTGTGATGCAGCTTTAGAGCAAGGTGCTACCCTATTAAGATCTTTCTTCAATAGGTTTGCTGCAGGAGAAGACGAAGAAGTTGTGGAAGAAGAAGAAACTGAAGTTGATGTTACAGCAGCAGTAGATGTTAAGGGTGTAACTGTTGATGAGTTACCTCTTCCAACTAGAACAATAAATGCTCTTAAGAAATCTGGAATTACTCAACTTTCACAATTAGCAGGTAAGAACAAAGAGGACTTAGCTGATATTAAAAATGTTGGTGATAAATCAATAGATGAAATTGTTAAGTTACTTGAGAAAGAAGGTCTTAGTAAGTAATGAGGCACAACGTTAAGGGAGCAAAACTTGGTAGAAGTCTTGGTCACAGAAGAGCCTTACTTAGAAATTTGGCTGCTAATCTGATCGAACATGGGAGTATTCAAACTACTCTACCCAAGGCAAAATACCTACGCCCTTATGTTGAGAAGTTAGTTACAAAAGCAAAGAGAGGGGATAACTCAGCTTTAAGACAGGTTCAAAGAAAGCTTGTTAATGATGAACCTACAAGAAAGCTTATGAAGGAGATTGCTCCAAAGTTTGCTAAAAGACCTGGTGGTTATACTCGTATCGTAAAACTAGGTTTCAGAGATGGGGACAAGGCTGAAATGGCAAAGATTGAGTGGGTTTTTGATAAAAAAGAAAAAGCAGCTGCAAAGAAAGCAAAGAAAACAGCAGAAAAAAAGGAATCAAAGGTTGAGGAAAAAGAAAAGAAGGAAGATAAGAAGGTAGAAAAGAAAGAAAACAAAGATGATAAGTAATACATACTATCCAAAGAGCAAAGATATAACAGAAACATGGCATTTTATAAATGTTGATGGTAAGGTGCTTGGAAGGGTAGCTACTGAAATCGCAAAGCTTTTAATGGGTAAGGACGAAGCAACTTATACACCAGGAGTAATGAGCGGTAACAAGGTTGTTGTTACAAACTCAGCAAAGATTGCTGTTACTGGAAACAAAATGGCT
>CAZTXE010000108.1:0-2458 GCA_964617305.1 uncultured Candidatus Saccharibacteria bacterium
CCTTAAGGTACTTCTTTAACATAGTAAAGATTTCAAGTAATTGTGGGTTCATGAAATCTTTCTGTCCCAGCTTATATAAATTAGACTGGGCAATTTCTAGAGGGGCCTTCAGTAACAAGGCTAATATGTATTCCTCTGAGGTCTTTTTTGCAAAATCTATCTTAGTAATTGCTGAACTTCCTTTTTCACTAACGTATTTTGTAGCCTCCTCAGAAGCACTGCCACTTAATATATCTGCAACCACAGATTCTGTTATATCCAAAGCACTAGCGATTTCTTTTACATAATGATCCCTAAGAACAGGATCACTTATCTTTCTAAATAGAGGAACTATTTCATTCATAATCTTTCGTTTACCAATTGGACTATTCTTGTTGTTTCTCTTTAGAGCAGAGATTAAATAAAAGTCATATGCGGGGATAGAGTCGTTCAACATCTGTTTTGCCTTCTTTACAGATGCCTTAATCATTTCATCAAGATCTTGATGTTCCTCAGGAACCATTGCAATCTTCACATTAAATTCCTGACTTTCAGCAAGTTCTATTGCTCTATGTGCAGCATTAAGTCCTGCTGAATCAGAATCAAAGGAAAAAGTTATGTCCTTGGTATAGCGAGAAATAATCTTTAGTTGACCTGGAGTTAAAGATGTTCCTGACGTAGCTAAAGCATTTTCTATACCAGCTTGATTTGCACTAACAACATCCATTTGACCCTCAACAAAAACAGCACCCTCTTTTTTCAATGCAACCTTTGCTTTATCTAAGCCAAAAACATAGGTACTTTTATGGAAAACTACGGTTTCGGGGGAATTTAAATACTTGGGTTGGCCTTCTCCCAAGATTCTTCCTGTAAAACCAACAATCTTTCCTCCAACGTTAACAAAGGGGAACATAACACGGCCACGGAACTTATCTATAGGATTCTGCTTACTGGGCACGGCAAGTCCGGCTTCTATTATTTTCTCTGTTGCATGTCCTTTTTTGTTTAAAAACAAAATCAAGCTATCCCAAGAGTCAGGAGCATATCCAATGTTAAATTCCTTTATGGTTTTATCTGTTAACCCTCTTGATTTCTTTAGATATGACAAAGCCTTCTTTCCTGTAGCATGCTTTGTGAGTATGAAGTGGTAATACTTGGCCGCAAGGTCGTTTAGTTCAAATGTCAGCTTCTTCTTACCCTTGTTTGGATCCTGTTGCCTTCGTTCTAATTTAACACCAGCTCGTTCGGCCAAAGCTTCTAAGGATTGACCAAATTCAACACCTTCAATTTTTTGATGAAAACTGAGTATATCGCCTCCAGCACCACAGCCAAAACACTTAAATATTTGAAGTTCAGGTGAAACCATCATGGACGGAGTCTTTTCGTTATGGAAAGGACAAACAGCTTTATAGTTACGCCCAGACTTTTTAAGGTCCAGGTAAGAAGAGACCAAATCTACAATATCCACTTTTTGTTTTACCTGGTCGATGGGATCCATCATTTATAAATTTCCTTTCGGTGCCCTATCTTTAACACAAACACAGTCTTGCCCTTAACATCAAAAACAATTCGATAATTACCAATACGCCACCTATAATTTCCAATGGATGGTCTAATCAACTTTCTGGCATACTTTAAAGGATCACTAATATATAAGTCTATCTTCTTCTTTAAAGCCTTCTTAGCCACCCTATCCAACTTACCTATGTCCTTAACAACAGATTTTGTATATACAATTTTGTATGTCATTAGAATTAGAGCTCACCAAAAACTTCTGAATGGGACAGTAACTCACCACGTTCTACTTCTCCACGAGCTTTTTTAATACTTTCGAGATACTCAGAATTAGCAAGGGCCAGCAAATCTTCAAATAAGTCTATATCAACAAGTGCGGACTTTATCTTGCCACGGTTGGTGACAAGCATGAAATTATTGGAATCTCCTAATTCATCTATTGCGGAAGCTAAATTATTTCTTAATGTGGTAGCACTTATAGTAGTCATAAATCTATTATACATATGAAATGTACAGTGTCAATGTACTATAGCCAAAAAGGTAACAATTAATGGCGGAGGGGGAGGGATTCGAACCCTCGTGCCGGTTTCCCAGCGCGTCGCTTTCCAGGCGAGCCGAATAGTCCACTCTCGCACCCCTCCAAACAACAAAGGGATTTTATCATAGATAGTGGCTTATGGCGGAGGGGGTGGGATTCGAACCCACGTGTGAATTTCTCCACGCTTGGTTTTCGAGACCAGCCAGTTAAAGCCACTCCTGCACCCCTCCATAGCGCTATTTTACGGGTATAATCACATTATGTCTAAACTAACAGATAAAGTAGTTGAGGTGGTAACCAATATTCCCCAGGGACATGTTGCAAGTTACGGCCAGGTGGCACTTATTGCAGGATACCCAAGAGGAGCAAGAACAGTGGGTTGGATACTACATTCACATGGGGAAACAACTCCCTGGTGGAGAGTTA
>CAZTXE010000109.1:0-2412 GCA_964617305.1 uncultured Candidatus Saccharibacteria bacterium
TTTTTAAAGAAAACAGCAAGAGCAGCAGGGGAATGGGATTATCTAAATACTATTTCTGATGCAGCTAATGATCCCAAAAAATTTACAAAACTTGAAGATATTTTAGGTATGGGGGTCAATATTGGGTTAGGAATAGCAATTGCAGTGTCCTTCATAGGCACGGTACTGTCTGGAATTAAGTTTATGAAAACCAGGTCAGGAGATCCTAGAGAAATGGAAACGGCAAAAAAAGCACTTACCTACAGCTTTGTGGCATTCTTTTTAGCAATATCATCATTTACAATAGTAGACCTCATTGTAAGAACAACGGGATTGCGCACACGGGGTGCAGGAAACACCTTTACAATATTTAGGATATTCACCACATCCCCCTCTGGTCAAACTGGTGGATCTACACCAGGCAGCCTAACACCAGATGGTGCTCCAAGAGACGACGTAAGATGAAAAATAAGATACAAAAACTAATACTACGTATAATTACACTAGCCATTGTTGTGTTCTTAACAAATACCCACATTTTTGCAGCACCAATACTTAGTGATCCCACAGACATAAGTGGTTTAACAGGGGTCTTTGTTACCCTAGTTAACACTGGTTTTTGGGTTTCGGGCGGTGTCTTTCTAATAATGCTTTTTATAGCATCAGTTAAATATGCAATGTCACAAGGCGATCCTAAAGGCCTTGAAGGGGCCCAGCAAGCACTTACCTATGCTATATTTGGATTTCTGGTAGCAATATCCTTTTTTGCCATAACTAAAATCGCTGTAGAAAATCTCGGTTTGGATACAAGAGTATTAAACCCAGGAAGAGCTTTGGAAACAGCGCTCCAGGATCTGAAAAACATGCTAGATACGGAAAATCCTTACAGTGATAGTTATACTTCACCTGGTTCTAACATGAATAGACACCAGCCGGATCAATATAGATCCACACCAGATCCCACTGATTTCGGGGGCTATGGAAGTTCATCAGGTGATTATTTTGATCCTTCTGCCATTGAGGACAATTTCTCTATCAAGTGAGTTTCTTTTAATGGCCAGATGGAATATGGGTCTTACTTAACTTAGAACCCCAGTTTTTCATGAACATATCTTCCGTTGTTGGAATAAAGTATCTGATACCCAGAACCATACCATCAACATCTGAATCTAACTTAACGTCAAAGGCAATACCCTCATCAAGGAATACATAAACCCTATTAACATCCATTTGCCTACGAAAATAAAGTTCCAAATCTGGATCTTCAAATGTAAAACCACTTTCCTCTAATACGAAAGAAAAATCCTTGGGAGACAAATCTTCCTTAGGGTAATGTACATATCTAATAAAACCCTCCGCGTCCGTTTCAACCACAATAGGTCTATTTTTGGAGAACTTATTAAACTTGTAGGTAGTTACCTCACCAGTTACATCCGTGGACAGTCGTTCACCCAAAGCAAAAGTATAATCCTCCAAACTTGCCGTACCTAAAGAAACATTAGACCACAATAACTCATCGACAGGAGTTTGTGCATCATCGACCGCTTCTTCCAACACATCTTGTGTAGCGACACTTGTGAAAGATGGGGTAGTACTGAATCGTTCAGCTTCTTTGTTACTTGAGTTAAATGCCAACACGAAAATAAATACTACAAGTAAAATAATTCCAATTATTTTGTAATTATCTTTTAGTTTTTGTATAACACTTTGTATATTCATAATTATTCCTCCTCACTGAAATTTTCTTTAAAAAAATCTACATATTCAGGATAGGATCCCCAATCCCAACTACCATTATCATGTGTATTTTGCAGAATCATGTTTCCAATAATTTCAGCAAAAGTTTCACTACGAGAAAGCTTCTCCTCAATTATGTTGCCCTCATCATCCTCATAAGTACACAAACCCCCGGGACAACCTGGATATGAAGGCATAGCTGCATATTCCTCTAGACCATCATATATGGCCACGAATTCCTTAAAAAGCTCTGGAAATTTTGCTTCCATAACATGTCCCACCTCATGAGCAAACAAATATTCAAAGTAATTACCTCCATCTATTTCTTTGAAACAAAATGAGTTATTTCTGAAAACAATCTTATTTTGACCTGCGTTGTAAGCCATACCACACCAACTATCTTGAGGAACTTCCATCCAATATATTTCTATATCAACGCCTGTAGCACACAAATCATCTAGTAAAGAACCTCCATTCTGTTTCAATGAATTTATTGCAGTATTCAATACACCCTCTTCTATATCTTCTGGCCAAGCACCTAAACCAGCACCATCGGCATCCTGGGCTGTAAAACATTCTATTATAGAAGAACCTGTGATGGTAACATCCACAGGAATCGGATCTCTAATACTCACAAAGTCTAAAACGTTATAACAACTTCCCCTTCCACTAACATTTCCACATGTCTTTGAGGAG
>CAZTXE010000110.1:0-2290 GCA_964617305.1 uncultured Candidatus Saccharibacteria bacterium
GCGTGTATGGTAAAGTCCTCACACAAGAAGAAATTATCAATGATATGCAGTCTGGAGTGACACGATTTGGAATTCACAAAAGCACTACGGTTTCTGGAACCTATAGCACGCTAGCGAGCAATCCTGTCACGGCTACTGGTGGAACGATAACCGATGTAGGAAATTATCGTGTGCACACCTTTACCAGTAGTGGGACGTTTACCCCAGGAACAGGACTTGATAATGTTGAAGTGTTGGTCGTTGGTGGAGGAGGTGGAGGAGGAACATCAGGAACTTCTAACGGTGGAGCCGGTGGAGCTGGAGCCGGTGGACTTGTGCATAATCCAACCTATGCGGTTACCACGTCCCCTATTACGGTAACCGTCGGAGGCGGTGGAGCACCAGGGGCTACGAATTCATATCAAAGTGGAAGTAATGGAGCAAACTCTGTTTTTGGAACTATTACCGCCACGGGTGGAGGTGGTGGTCCAGTCGTTGGAGCCGTTGGACTCTCCGGAGGATCTGGAGGAGGGGGTGGATATAATGGATATTCTACCGTTCGTGTTGGAGGAGCAGGAACCGCTGGACAAGGATTTGCTGGTGGTGACACCGCACTCCTTTCTTGGGCAGGAGGTGCTGGTGGAGGTGGAGCCGGTGGAGCTGGTGGATCTAATAAAATAAATCATGCCGGTGGTGATGGAGGTCTTGGATTGACTTATGAGATTTCAGGAAGTCCTGTAACATACGCTACTGGTGGAGGCGGAGGTTCTAATAGTCCTGGAGCCAGTACGGCTAATTCAGGGAATGGTGGTGATGCAGCTTACGCAGCAAACGTCGCTTATGCTGGTGGTTCTGGAGTCGTTGTAATTCGTTATTTACGAAATGCTGTCTCAGATGACACCTACACCGACACCACCGCCACTGATACCACTGCTCCCTCTGCGGTAACTAATCTCGGAGGAGATGCTGTCAGTAGTTGGAGTACCGATACCACTCCAACAGTTACCTTCACCGATGCCGCCGATAATGGAAATACGTATTACTACTACACGAATGCGTACGATCAGTTAGGGAATGTATCTAATATGGTTTCCAATCCTGGATTCGAACAATATTCTGGGAATGACTTCCCTTCTTGGACCGAATTTGCAAGTGCTTCTAGTACAACAACTGTTGAAACTAGCTCTTGTTACTCTGGAGATAGCTGTGTAAAACTCACCACTGATGGAAGCGGAAGTAGTGCGGGTGTCATTCAACAAATAAACGTTGATGCTGATACCTATTATCATCTTTCTTTCAAGTTCAAGCATAGCTCTGGAGCCTCAGATCATTCTTATATACGACTTCAAGATCAATCTGGAGATAGGCTCCAAACAGATAAGGTATCTTGGTCTGTAACAGATAATACCTTTGCACAAACGCATTCAACTACGTGGGATTCATATGACGTTGTATTTAAGACTCATGCAAGTCAAACCCAGCTCCAAATCACTCTTCACAGAGGATGTTGTCAGGCAAATGCAAATCAATGGTTTGATGATGTAGAACTTGAAAAAGTAACGTCCTCCACCATCACCACTGGTCTCGACGGATACGCCACCTCATGGACCCACGGAGCAACCGATATCACGAGTACTACAAAAAATGTAGAACAAGGCGTCCAGAGTATAACCTCCTCGGCTCTGACAAGTGCCAGCGATTGGTATCTCAATATTCGCTCTGTTGATAATGCGGGGAACTGGGATGCTTCTACTGATACTGTTCATCGAGGACCATTTCAAGTTGTTGACACTTGTGGGGCAGGGCAATACTGGGTTGCGCCTTCTTGTGTGAATGTTGGAACCGGGCACTATTCCGCAGCAGGCGTAAATACCAGAACCGCTTGTCCGACACACTCTCTCTCTGGTGGTTCGGGCACCGATGCAGATGCCCTTGAGGACTGTGATGGGGATGCCGGTTGGTACGGTTGTAGTGATGGAACCTGTAATCAATCCTCTGCAGGATATTACTCCCCTACAAACAATGATGCCCAAACCGCCTGTGGTTCTAATAATGTCTACTCTTCTGCAGGTGCGGGAAGCTGTACCACAGTAAGTTCTGGGTACTACTCTACGGGTGGAACATCAACTACCCGAACGGGTCAGAGTCAGTGTACCGCTGGAACGTATTGTTCTAGTGGAGTGCAGGCAAACTGTGCAGCGAATTACTATGGAAGTACCGCTGGTCTCACGGCTTCTACGTGTACTGCCGCCTGTCCGACCAACTCTACCTCTCCCGCCGGTTCCGATGCCCTTAATGATTGTGATGGTAA
>CAZTXE010000111.1:0-2271 GCA_964617305.1 uncultured Candidatus Saccharibacteria bacterium
TTTAGGCGTCATCAACTATACCTATGCAGATGTATATTCTGGCGATGCCATAATTCTAACTGAGGAAGCCGTAAGGGAAGCTAATGAAACTTTTTCAAATTATAGAAAAGTAGTGGCAGAGATTGCTAAGCTAGGAATTCCAACAGACGACGAAAACATGTCACTAAATGTGGATGAAAATAGAATTAGATTACAAAAGAAGACTGACTTTAATACAATTGTTTTATGGGCTTCCACAGAGAAGGATGGCACTTTTGAGACAAATGGCGACTATACCCTCTTATTAAGAACAAGTGAACCCCCTGTTAGATTGGATCGTAAAATCACAAAGACGAATGGTGTGTTGCAACTAGAGATAGAAAAAGTAACAAGAGCAGAAAAGAAAATTGGTTCGGCTGAATATGATATTTCACTGATCGAAATTGATCCAGCAAAAGATACAGTTAGAGGAGTATTGCATTCCAGTGATTCCAATATAGATAGTTTAGTTGAAGACATATCTCCTGAGAAACTACCTGAAGTAGAGAGGTTCATCAAGGAGAATTTTGAAGATATTGATATTACTAACGCAACTGTGAGTGAACTATTAGATTATTTTAAGTAAATTTCTAAATCCAATCATTGTACTCATATTGAAGCCGTCTCACTAATCAATTCAGTTCTAACTTCCTTCACCAATATTCCAGGATAAACTTAGGGTTTCTACTTCATCCGATGTTTTCACCAGTACTTTGGTATATTCATTTTGATGGGTATTTACCGATAGGTACTTCCGCCTCCTAATAGTATAATGCAGTCATAAAGGGGGTGTAGTTGGGTTTAAGTTAAAAACCCATATCAAATATGAACGGAAAAATAAAAACAAAAACTGATAAAGGATTCGGATTCATTTCCCGTGAAGGGGAGGATAAAGATCTTTTCTTCCATTCTAATAGCTTGGAAGGTGTTTCTTTTGAGGAACTAGAAGTTGGAACAGAGGTTTCTTTTGATGTTGTAGAAGGAGCAAAAGGTCCTGCAGCAGAAAACGTAAAACTCGCTCAATAATTTCAGTCAGAATAATGAAAGGGCCTTACTTAACGTGGGGCTTTTTCGTATTTACTTTCTTTTCATCCAAGTGTTTATTCCTTTAATAACATTACTTTTTAGGGAGTGGCATTTCTATTTAGAATCATTATAGCCTTGCTATACTGTATGCATGCGAAAAGCATTTATCATACATGGTGCATACGGGAATTCTACAGAAAACTGGTCTCCTTGGCTCAAAAATGAATTAGAACAATTAGATTACGAAGTAATTGTACCCACATTTCCAACACCAGAAGAACAATCACTAGAAAACTGGAATAACATCTTTAATAAACATATAGATACCCTAGATAAAGACACTATCCTTGTAGGACACAGTCTTGGTTGTCCCTTTATATTAAACATCTTGCAATCAATCGACATCAAAATAAATTCTATCTATTTAGTTGCTGGTTTTCATACCTTGCTAGATCATCCGATAGATGAAATCAACAAGACCTTTGTCGAAGATGGATTTGATTGGACCAAGATAAAAAACAATTACGAAAAAGTTGTAATGCTTAATGGTGATAACGATCCTTATATAAAGAAGGCTATTTCAGATGAATTAGCAGAGAAGTTGGATGCTACCTATGAAGTGATCCCAGACGGGGGTCATTTGAATTCCACAGCAGGGTATACTAAGTTTGAAAAACTATTAAGTTATATAAAAGGAGCTAACTTATGATTAAGGCAATATGTTTTGATTTAGACGGAGTCTACTTTGTTAATGGTAAATCTAATTTCATAAATAATCTTGGTAAATATGGTATTTCAGAGGAAGAAGCTAAAAAGGTATTTCTAAAAAGTGATCAAATGAACAAGATGTACAAAGAGGGGAAAATGACTGATGATGAGTACTGGTCTTGGGCAATAAAGGAATGGGGAATAGATCTAACTGTTCAAGAAGTAATCGACCTCTTAATAGAAGGTTATGAGGTAAATAACGATGTCGTTAAGATAGTTAGAGAGGTAAGAGACAAGGGATATAAAACTTTAATTTGTACAAACAATTTCCCAGCAAGAATAAAGGGATTAGATAAAAGATTTGATTTATTAGCTGACTTTGATGCCTCGGTATTCTCATATGAGATTGGTGCAACTAAGCCTTCTACAAAGATATTTCAAACACTTGTTGATAGATCAGGGGTAAATGCAGAAGAAATAGTGTTTGCAGACGATAATGACGCAAATTTAGCAGGTGCA
>CAZTXE010000112.1:0-2180 GCA_964617305.1 uncultured Candidatus Saccharibacteria bacterium
TTATAGGGCTTTTCTTTTTAATTTTAACTTTCAAAGATAAAAATTAGACTTAACGATGTTAAGCTTCCTGGACTTTATGTCCAGGTCGAGCGTTAGCGAGGAGTTTGAAAACTCCCGTACATAGAGTGTTGTTGCCCAAAAGTTTAAAAGTCTTTGAAGACTAACAGTGTTATTATGAAAAAGACGCGTTTAGTTGTTGCCCTTGTATTATTAGTTTTTTTAGTTGGTTGTGCTGAAGAGATCTCCGAAGACGAATTAGCAGATAAATTTGATAGTCTTAATGATTCAGAATTAAGTTACGTTCTTTCAGAAGATGATGCACTCGTGGGAGAGGCGAAATTTGGTTTTAAAGTCTCATCTAAATTAAGAAGTCTTAAAAGTGAAGTTAGGAAACTTAACATTGAATGTGAAGATTCAGATGGTGGAAGAAACTATGAGGAAGCAGGAAATGTAACCTTACGATATTCTGGAAGAGAGAAAGTTAAATCTGATGGGTGTTGGAGTGATGAAAGACGACTTCAAGAATACGTCTGTGAGGATGGTAACTATAGAGGAGACCATACCTTTGATTGTTCTAACTTGGGTGAAAAATATATCTGTGAGGAAGGGAAATGCAAAGAAGCAGAAGAAAGAGGAACAGTTTCATTACATTGTAAACCTATAGTTAATCCAGGAACTGAAATCCCATGTTATCTTGAAATAGAAGGAGAACCAAATGGGAGGAGTATTACTTTTAGCATTGAAGCAGAAGGATTTCCTGATCAAGGAGATAATTTTATTTATCCCTCATCTAATCATCTGGGTTCATTTGATTTTTCTATCGCTGGTTGGGAAGAACCAATAACAATATCAGTCAAAGAAGATATTGATTGGCTTACAAATCTTCCTGAAGACATAATTGCATTTTTTCGTATTAGAGCACCTAATCAATTGGGAGAATATCAATTAAGGCTATCTGTTGATGGACAATCAACAATTACTAATTTAAACCCTAGAGAAATCACCTCAATTCAGATTATAGAAAGAGATAATTCTTGCAGTTCAGATATTGAGTTGTTAACAGAAAGCCCATTATCTGAGAACCAGATCAGATACTTTTTTGAAGTGTTTACTACTAGCAATCCTGATGTTTTACATGAAAGCGAGTTAGTGGAAAATGATGATTTTCTTAACATTAGAACTCCTATCGCTAGGTGGAACCCAGCTGATTGTCACATCCCAATTCTATTTAAGCAGGGATGGGATACAGTTGCAGGTCAGCAGGTACGAAGAACTATCGAGGAGAGGATAAGCAGTTTAACAGGCGGAGTTTACGATGTTATCTTTTTAAATGAACATCCCGAATTGCAAGAATTATATGATAAATATTTTATCTCGATTGAAGCTCCTGATTGGAGAAGATTTGGAGCTCAAGGGGATACACTTATTGCTGGAGACGAGATTGTTGGGGGCCATATCTACTTTGCTAGAGCATTATTATTAGAAGAAGCATCTGAATCAATTACAGTTCATGAATTAGGTCATGCCTTAGGTTATTATCACCCTTGGCACTTTGCTTCTTTTCAGAGTAGAATTATGTATGGTCGAATCTCTTCTTTATTTCCTTTGCCTGAAGAGATAGAAGTATTTCGTTTATTATACAAGCTCCCCATTGGAACTACTAAAAGAAATGTATATGAATTATTAGATGTTGAAGCAAGAGGTATTGATATAATGAATGGGCCTCCTTTAATTGAAGAGGTAAGAGGAGAGAGTGTTCAATTTGGATTACTACAGCCCAGTCAAGATTCTCAAGATCAATTTGAAAGAGGTGAAACAATGTGGATTATGGGATTCAGGTTCACTTCAGCCAGAGGATGCTACACTGGGTTTAGAGGTAATATTTACAATCCTACTGTTTACATTGGCGATAGACAATTCCCTCTAGAAAATTTTAACGATGATCAAATCTGTGTCGCAATTCCAATTTTAATTCCAGAAGACATGGAGCCTGGTGAAAAAGAAGTTAAAGTTTTCGTAAGAGGGCAATGGAGTAATCCGGTAAACATTGTCATCAATTAATTTTTAGGGCAACAACACAAGAAAGAAGAGTATCATTGTTCTAAATAGGGAGTTTTCAAATTAAACTTAACGATGTTAAGTCTCCACCCCTTTATGGGGTGGCAAGGTTAACTTGTTAA
>CAZTXE010000113.1:0-2178 GCA_964617305.1 uncultured Candidatus Saccharibacteria bacterium
CTATTAGCAAACAAACTAACAGATACTGTTATGCAACTGGTATTAGGTAAAAAAGATGTTAAAGAAATAAAAACCAATGTACTGGGGCAAAGGGAAAGAAAAACTAACTATACGTTTAAGGTAAACGTTCCAGCAAATTTTCTAAAAGGGGTAAGGGTTGAAGGAGATACAGTTTTTGAGGGAACCGTAACAACACCAGCAGTTACACTTAGTGGTGCAGGTACACTATCAGGACTGACAGCAATTGATATAACAACAAAAGATACACTTCAAAATGAGCTAGAACTTGAAGGTGAAGTATCAGGAGCACTGGATGCGACAAAAATCTCAAGTGGAGCAATTGGCGGAATACATTTAGCAGATGAAGTTGAATATGAAGGTGCTTTCGATTTCAAAGGTAAAGTAAGGGCAGATGGAGATGAGGGTGATGATGGTCAGGTACTTACAAAATCAAGCAGTGGTGTTGAGTGGTTAACACCAGAGGATGATGCAGATACACTTGATGATCTAGATTCACTTCAGTTTTTAAGAAGTGATATTTCAGATGCATATACCTCTGGAGCACTTTCCTTTTCTGATGGTACATTTTTAGACCTATCCGCAATTCAACATGACGACACAGCAATACAAGGTATAAGGCTGCCACAAAATGATCTACTCTCTTCCCCTGCAAGTGGAGAGGGATACATAGCCTATGACACAGATGATGACAAAATATATGTTTACAATGGCAGTGCTTGGTCTGATATTTCAGGGGCATCCACCCCCCTACAAGACGCCTATGAGGCAGGGGGCACTGTACAAATGGCAGCTACACACGGTGATGTGAGATTTTATAATGATACTTCTTCTGAGATATTGTTTTTAGATGAAAGCACAGGAGGGGTTGGAATAGGCACTACTTCCCCTTCAAGCAAGGTACATGTGGTTGGTAACATAACAGTAAGCGGTACCGTAGATGGAAAAGATATTGGTACCAATGCTGCAATGCTTAATGAGGCGGAAACTATTTCTGCTAACTGGGTTAACACAACAAACCCATGGGATGACAATGAAGTTTCTGACACACTAACAATTGGTGCAGCAGGCTCAATTGATGATAGTGCCCTATCAGCCAATGTATCTCTTCTTGGGCAAACAATAGACACTGCTGAACTATTAGATGATTCCATTTTGGAGATAGATTTTGATTCTACAAATACTCCCACAAATGGGTACATAATGTCATATGACACAGCTTCAGGAGGCTTCACCTGGCTTCCAAATGATGGTGGATCTGGAGCATCCAAGTGGGCAGAAACAGCAACAACCACCTATCTTATAGAAACAGATAATGATTTAGTGGTTGGAGGTGACACCCTTGCAAACTCTATTTTTGCAATTGATGAATCAGAAGCGACAGTCTACTGGGGATATGATAATTCTGCCAATCCAACAATTCTTGCGGAATCAACAGATGGAGATCAAGGAACTTTTGGATTTGGAAATGATGATGCTTTTTATATAAATGAAGCCAACTTTGGAATAGGTACAACAGCACCTTCCTACTCAATGGATGTTAATGGAGAACTTAATGCTACTTCCCTATATCTTGGAGGGGCTCAGGTAACATCTTCTGCTACAGAATTAAACATTTTAGACGGAATGCTTTCATCTACTACAGAATTAAACCTGCTAAATGGAAGAACAGGAACATTACTTGATACAAACAATATAGCCTCAAATGCAACAACCGGTGTGACAGCAGGAACAGGCCTTACAGGCGGCGGAACAACAGGTGTACTAACTGTAAATGCGGAAGGTGGAAGTGGTATTACTGCAAATGCAAATGATTTAGAACTAGGAACTATGACAGAGGATTGGAATCAATCAGGGGCATTTGACATAGTCTTAAATAGTGCAGATAGTCAAATTCAAATACTTGAAAATAGTGGAGCAACATATCTAGGAACACTTGATGTTGGTGATTTAAATGATAACGCTACATACACATTAAGTGGGGCAACCGGAACTGTTGTAACAGATACTAACGCGGCAAGTGAGCTCGCATCCTGGGATCAAGATACATCAAACGATCTAACAACAGCAACTTCATTTGCAGGAGATGTAACAGGAAGTTATAACTCCTTATCAATCGGGGCAGGCACAATAGCCGCCAGTGAAATAGTAAATGACACA
>CAZTXE010000114.1:0-2176 GCA_964617305.1 uncultured Candidatus Saccharibacteria bacterium
TGTTGGAGGGAAAGAATCAAATTCACTTCGGTTGCCATATGAGAATACGTGGTGGTCTTTTGTTTGATCGTTGGGGTAAGTTGATTCCCTGTAACCATCTGTATGATTATCCCATGGGTCAATTTGGAAAAGATTTTTCTGATGTGCCTAGTTTAGAGAAGCATTGGATGCAGCCAGAACTGACATCCTTTTATGACAGTATGCTAGCTTATCCTGCAGAGGCCTGCATCGGTTGTGATGACTTTGGTAAATGTGGGGGAGGCTGTCCGCTTCAATGGTTTGTTTTAGATCCAGATCTGGTGATAGCTAAGAAAGGAGCCTAGCAATGGGTAAAAAATTGCAGAAATTAGCGGAACATCGCAAGAGCACTGGGATAGTACCTGAGATCCTATCTCTTGGTACACAGTTGGAATGCCCTGCTTTGAGTTCGGAATGTCCCTGCCGCTGTAGCGAATGTGTCTGCGCCTGTTACTGTAACTGTACCGATTAGCGTACTACTTGGGGAATGTGTTTTATGGTTCTGGACATAAACGCATTCCCCATGCATCATATATATATGTTTACATACAAGTTTAGTAAAAAGGTTGATGAGGAATTTGTTAGCGCTTTTCCTAATTTAAAGGAATTTTGTGTCTCCCAGAATGTTGTTTATTTTGAACCTAGTGAAGAAAATAGAGCTAGACTTGAAAGCTGGTTAGAGGTCAATATACCCCCTGAAATGGAATGTGCTGGAGATGTTGTTTGTTGGTGGAGATCCCACGGTCCCTGGGGCATGTATCATCGTGAGGATAATTCAATTAGTATTTGCCCTTTTGATATAGAGAAAACACAAGGGGGTTTAAAAGGGACAATATTGCATGAACTTGCGCATTTAGAACACCCTGAGGCGGATAGTATGTCCCATGATAAAAAAGAGGATTATATAGATAATTTGGATTGAAGCTAAATTTTGAATTTCCGAGTCAGTTTTATCTATTGAGTGTCTTATCTTGTTTATGTTTTTTCTATAGTTACGACAAAGTGTTTTACTTATTTCCTATAATTTGGTTCGAAAATCATCCTGAATGGGTGGGTAGATAGGACGTGGCTCGCCAGGTGGGATAGTTTTCGAACCTTTACGGGTTATAGTGATATTGTTTTGGAGAATGTGTTGTTGTTAAGTGTTTAATTACCAAGTCGTTTTCTATAGCACTTTTTCTAGGCATATGTCTATTTCCTCATAGCCATTTTGTTTATAGAAATCAAGAGCAGTCGTATTTTTTGCATAACAATTAAGGTAGATTTTTTGGAAACCCTGTTTTTTTGCCCAGTCAGTTATTTCATCGAGTAATATTCCTCCTATGCCTGCTTTTCTTTTTTCAGGCACCACCCCGATGTTATCAATTTCGAAGTATTTGCTGTTCCTACCTATTTCTTTTTTATCCCCACCGTTTGCATATCCGAACATTTCACCATTTTCCTCACAAATAAGAAAACAGCCATCTTTTCTTTTTATTGCCTCTATATAGTACTTTTCTCCTTGTTCAGTTGACGCAAAGTTTTCAATTGTGTCTTCATCCCACTTGATGTTTGAAGAAAAAATTCTTGTGTTGAGTATCTTAATGTTCTCTAGGTCTTCTATTTCTGCGTTGCGGACTGTTAACATGGGATTATTTTAGCATGGCGGCTATCTGTGTCATGTATATAACTAGTTAATATGCTGTTGTGATAAGAAAAAGAGTTGTGGCTCCCCCGGCTGGACTCGAACCAGCAACCCTTCGCTTAACAGGCGAATGCTCTACCATTGAGCTACAGGGGATTGTTACCCAGACATGGTATGTGAATTTTAGCAATTTTTCAACCTAATGGGGTGTTTAGTTTTTGTAATGTAGTTCACGGTGGCAATTGGAACAGACAAGCATACACTTTTCTATCTCTTCTTTAATTTTATCCCAACTGCGAGAATATCCTTGCATTGAGATCCCAAAGTTTTTATTGGTGTCTTTTTTGTGATGAAATTCTAAAGCTCCTATGTATTTGTTGTATCCACAAAGTACACATTTACCTCCTTTGAATTCTACAGCGCGTTTTTTTAACTCTCTTCTACGTTTTGTTACCGCTTTTTTGAGATATTCTGATCTATCTTTATACGTGCGTGTATCTTTTACCACAAGTATATTATAACAGATATTATAAT
>CAZTXE010000115.1:0-2140 GCA_964617305.1 uncultured Candidatus Saccharibacteria bacterium
TTCTCCTACAAAGTCTTCAGCAAGACCTAGTGCATCAGATATTCCGGCGTTACCCGAATCTTGATAGGCAAATTGTAAATTTCTAATTCCAAATTCTTTTCCATTTTTCAAAACACGCAAGAAATCACCTGCATGAGGACCACCTACAACAATCATAATATCGCGCACTCCAGCCTTTACTAGGGTCTGGATTGGATAATAAACCATGGGTTGATCATATACAGGTAACAAATGTTTATTTGTAGCATGTGTCATTGGATATAAACGTGTACCTAAACCACCAGCAATTATTACACCTTTCATAAAAACCTTCCTGATATGTTTAAAACATATGTAATTAGATACAAAGGACTACCACTTATATATAAAACGTAAGAACTTTATCCAAAGACTTCCAGGCAATACAGTGTGCAAAATCTTCTTAAGAAATGCATCCTTACCTGCAACATACCTTAACTTTGGATTGTCTGTATTACTAATATTTAATAATAGGTCAGCAATTACACTAGGATCCCCACCACCCACACTTTCACTCTTATCATCCTTTCTTTTGTATAGTTTGTAATATGGGGATGAGTCCTCATATTCTTGATGAACAGCATTTTTCATAAAGCTTGTGTGGAAATTACCTGGTTGAACAATAACCACATTAATTCCAAAGGGTTTTACTTCCAAAGCTAGAGTTTCGGAAATGCTCTCAAGGGCATACTTAGATGAGGAGTAGGGAGCATTAAGAGGAGCTGTACTAAATCCCATAATAGAACTTATATTAATAATAAGTCCATTCTTTTTGTCTCTCATGTGGGGTATTACCTTCTGCATAAGGTAAAAGGTACCTATTACATTTGTTTCAAATTGGGTTCGATACTTATCTAAATTAGTGTCTTCAACTGTAGAAAGGTACCCAAAGGCGGCGTTACTAATTAAGACATCAACACCTGAGTTTTCAGCAGAGATAGTACTTAAAGCGGTATCTATAGAGTTAGTATCATTTAGATCAATGTATACAGGAATTATTTTAAGGTTTTCATTCTTAGCAATCTCCTTAAGCTCTTTAATTTTGTCACTTGTTATATTTCTGGAAGAGGTATAGGTTACAAAACCTTCACGTGCAAATTTCAATGTGGTGGCATATCCGATACCAGAAGAACCTCCTGTAATGAGAACTACTCTGTTGTTGTTTGTATCTATCATTTTAAAAGAAACTCTTAAGTATTACCTTTGCTACTTTGAAAAACTCAGCAACAGTGATACCAAGCAAAACAAGTGAATTTAACAACTTTGGATACTTCTTGTTGTAGTGCTTAGCATAAAATAATCGCATAGCCCTAGTTTTTTCCTGTGTTATCTTTATCTTCATCCAAAGAGCTGCTCTACTTGGTCTTTTCCTATTAGCATTTTTATTTGGTGCTTTATTACTCTTAATAGTCTTTCCACCAAAGGATACTGATCCAAAGTCAGTATTTAATACATTATCAATATCTTTAGCAGTATCTCTACCAACACTAGCCCCTTTATAATGTAAAACTCTTACATCTCCTAGGAAATAAGTTAGGTATCCAGCTTTTTGTACCTTGTAATAAAAATCGATGTCTTCACCAAATATAAAATAATCCTCATCCCACTTACCTATTTCATCAGAAACAGATCTTTTTACCATCACACAGTGGGTAATACCCATATCAATAGGGTGTCTTGAATCAAAATCCATATAAGATTTGTGAAGACCACTAAACATAGGGGATTTTGGAAATATCTTTGCAAGTCCTGAGAAATGAGTGATTGCATTCCAAGGAGTTGGGAAACCTCGATGGCAATCTATATCCATAGAGCCATCTCTTAGGTACAGGTGGGGTGTAACTACACCAACAATTTCATTTGCAGCAAGAAACTCAGTCATTGCAACCAAAGCTTCCTTTTTAGGAAATGCATCAGTACCTAAATACATCACATAGTCCCCAGAAAGTTTTGCTAAAGCTGCATTATAAGCAGGGGGTTGTCCCTTGTTTGGCATATCAATGATTGTAACCTTAGAATTATTATCAAAATGTTTATGAGCTTCTTCAGAGGAACCATCGGGAGAATCATTATCTATAAAAAAGACTTCAATGTCATCCCAAACTTTCAATAGATTATCAAC
>CAZTXE010000116.1:0-2129 GCA_964617305.1 uncultured Candidatus Saccharibacteria bacterium
AGATGTGCATTATACCCACTACGGTAGGGTTTGTCCGGTTAGATCCCCCGAAGGACCAAACATTGGTCTTATCACCTACCTTTCAATGTATTCCCGTGTGAATGAACATGGATTTTTAGAAACACCATATTTCAAGTTAGAAAAAGATAAAAAAGGAAGAGTAAAGGTTACAAACGATGTAGTCTTTTTAGCAGCTTATGAAGAAGACGCTGTAGCCATTACTGACTCTTTAGTACAAGTTGACGAAAAAGGTTACATTGTGCCAAAGCAGATTCCTCTTAGAAAGGGTGGAACCTTTACCCTAGGTGACGCCAGCCTTGCTGAATATATTGAGGTTATTCCTCGCCAGGTTGTTGGAATTTCTGCAGGACTTATTCCATTTATTGAAAATAACGCTGTTGAAAGGTCCCTAATTGCAACTCAACAAATGTCCCAAGCAGTTCCGTTAATTAGACCACAAGCACCTATTGTTGGAACTGGTATTGAAACAGTGGTAGCAAATAACTCAGGAGCTGTTATAAGAGCCGAAAGTAAGGGTATTGTTGTTTATGCTGATGCCGAAAAAGTAGTTGTTAACTATGATGGTAAGAGATCAAATCAAGAGTATTTAACAAAGAAATTTATAAAATCAAACCAAGACACTTGTTATAACCAGACTGTGAAGGTAGAAACAGATCAAAAAATTAAAAGAGGTGATTTACTCATTGAAGGTCCTACAGTTGATGATGGGGAACTTGCAATTGGTGCCAATATGCGTGTTGCCTACATGATTTGGGAAGGTTATGAGTATGAGGATGGTATTGTTCTTTCTGACCGAATAGTTAATGAAGATATTTTAACCTCTATTCACATTTCAGAGCATTCTGTTCAAGTTCTTGAAACAAAGCTTGGCCCCGAAGAAATAACAAGAGATATTCCAAACGTTTCTGAGGACACACTAAGAAATCTAGATGAAGACGGAATAGTCGCTGTAGGTTCTAAGGTAAAATCAAGCGATATTCTGGTCGGTAAGGTTGCTCCTAAAGGGGAAACTGAACTTTCTGCAGAAGAAAGACTACTTCGAGCTATCTTTGGAGAAAAAGCCAAAGAGGTAAGAGATAACTCTCTTGTTGTACCTCATGGTGAACATGGAACTGTTATTGGAATTAAAAGTGTTACAAGGAAAGAAAACAAGAATCTTTCTGCAGGAGTACTTGAGGAAATAACTGTATATGTTGCTCTTCAGAAAAAGATAGAGATCGGTGATAAATTAGCCGGTCGTCATGGTAACAAAGGTGTTATTTCTGCAATTGTTCCAGCAGTTGATATGCCAAGGATGGAAGATGGAACCGCTATTGATATTGTGTTCTCCTCCGCTGCAGTTTTAAAGAGAATGAACGTTGGTCAGTTATTGGAAGCGCCTCTTGGATATGCAGGTAGAAAGCTTGGAAAGAAATATGCTGTTCCTGTATTTGAATCTCCTGAGGAAGAAGAGATCGCAGAAGAGTTAAAAGAGGCTGGTCTTCCTGAAACAGGAAGAATGACTCTTATTGATGGTAGAACTGGTGAGGCCTTTGAACACAGCGTTGTTGTTGGAGAAGCATATATTCTTAAGCTTATCCATTTAGGTGAGGATAAAATGCATGCTCGTTCAACAGGACCATACTCTCTTATTACACAACAACCTCTAGGTGGTAAGGCACAATTTGGTGGTCAAAGATTCGGTGAAATGGAAGTTTGGGCCCTTGAATCTTATGGTGCTGCAAATGTATTGCGTGAAATGTTAACTATAAAATCAGATGACTATGTTGGTAGAACTAGAGCTTATAAAGCAATTCTACAAGATGAAGAAATACCTGAAGCAACCATTCCAGAATCATTCAAACTACTTGTTAGAGAGTTAAATGGTCTGGGTATTGCTGTAAATACTCTAGGTGGAGAAGATGAACAAACTAAAGATGCCATAGTTGATGATGATGACGCATCTGTTTCTGCTGATGGTGACCCTGCTAACCAGGATGATGCCGATGATGATGCTGAAACAAAGGAAGAAGAAACCCCAAGTGAAGAAAATTCTAAAGACAAGGAGAAAGCATGAAAAATTTAAGCGATCTAAGAAATTTTGATGCAATAAGTGTCCATTTAGCATC
>CAZTXE010000117.1:0-2108 GCA_964617305.1 uncultured Candidatus Saccharibacteria bacterium
CTATTTTCCTGGATGGTTTACCAAGAAGTATGGATCAGATTTCCTACTCTTTGTATTTCAGAAATTTAATAAACTTTAGAGATGATCCAGATTTCTTCGTGTTGATAGATATTCCTGAAAGTGTAATTGATGCGCGAATGAAAACACGTGTGGTTTGTCCTAAATGCCAAACTTCAAGAAGCCCTGCTTTATTACCTACTAAGTTTGTTAAATATGATGAAGGTCAAAAGGAATTTTATCTACTTTGTGATAATGGTGGTTGTGACGGATTTGGTGAGACTCGTTTAGTTGGTAAGGATGGCGATTCCGCTGGGGTTGAGTCTATACGAGACCGCCTTACTACTGATGGGGATTTGATAAAACATGCTTTAGGTCTCTCGGGAATTCCCTTAGTCAAGCTTAGAAATTCAGTTCCAGTAGAAAAAGCAAAGAAAAATGTTGAGGAGTTTGAACTTACACCTGGTTATTCTTATGAGGTCAACAAAAAAAATGAGGTTGAGGTTATAGAAGAACCGTGGATAGTAAAGGATGATAAAGGTATTGATTCTTATAGCTTACTTGCAGCACCTGTTGCAGTAGGTATGATTCGTCAAATTCATTCAATTCTTTTTGGTAAAACTCAAGATTAGTCTCTATAATTCCTTTAATGTTAAATAAGATTTTTTCAAAGATCACTAAAACTGAAAAATGGCTGTTGGCGTTACTTTTTGTGGTGACTGTTTTATTAAGATTTCCTGGATTGGGTTATTCTCATTTCTATGGAGATGAGACAAAGACATTATATTGGAACAAAACAATTCCGGCAGAAACCTTTCTTATGGAACAGAGAAAGGGTCCTGTTCAATTTGTTGCTGTATGGTTTATGGAAACACTAACTGGGGGCTTTGATGAATTTGCTATACGACTCCCCTTTGCTGTTGCAGGAACATTGGCTGTTTTTGTTTTTTATCTTGTTGTAAGGAAGCTTTTTAATTGGCAGATTGCCATTATTGCCACATTTCTTTTTGCTACGAATGGTTTTATGGTGGCCTTTAGTAGAACTGCCCAGTACCAAAGTTTTCTGCTGCTGTTTGGGTTGCTTAGTGTTTATCTAGCAACATTTGATACAAAGAGGGAGATGCTTTTGTCCGGTGTATTTCTTGGATTAGCATTTCTTTCCCACTACGATGCAGTATTTCTGGCTATTCCTACAATCTACATTTTAGGTAAGAGGTTTCTTGAGGCAAAGGATAAAAGGTTAACATTTATACATTTCTTGTATTTCTTAATACCATTGATATTAATTGTGGGAGCATTTTATATGCCTTACATTAAGGGAGGGTATTTTGAACAAAATACCACAGGGTACATAACAAGAAGGGTAGACAAAGTAGGTGGTGCTACAAACACAGTTTTAACTCATTCTGTATATAACCCATATATAGTAAGTCTACTGTTGTTTGTAGTTGGAGGTGGTTTCTTATTTACAAAATATAGATCCCAAGCAGTAATATTGGATCTGTGGTTCACCATACCTTTTGTTGTGTTTGAGGCACTATTTCTCAGCTCGGGTACACATGTGATGCATTATTTTATTCCGGGTTTCATATTAACTGGTATCACCTTGTTTGCTGTTTATGAATGGTGTAAAAGATATAGTCTGCAAGATGTTATGACTATCTTATATGGTATTTTACTGGTTGGTTTGATTGGATATTCCTCTGTAACATTTATTCCAAGTTTTAGTAAAGGGCATCCTTGGAATTCTAAATCATTAGCCACCACAAAATTTAAATTATTTCTTTATGGCTTTCCTTATTACCGTGGTTGGGATCAGGTAGGTGATTATCTTCACGAGGTTGGAGCCAAGGATTTCTACACAAATGATAATGTAACAATTGGTGAGTTTTATACCATGGGCATTCCAGCTAATAAGGGTTTAGCCGACTATTATGTGAACGTAGAACGTAATCAGGAGTACGTAGAGTTTAATCCAGAGGATGTTATACAGGTAGATTACAAAAGGGTACACGAGATAAAGGTAGATGGAGAAAAGGTTGCCACTATTTATAAAAAGTAGAAATTACTTTCTGGCGGAGGGGGTGGGATTCGAACCCACGTGTCTCTTT
>CAZTXE010000118.1:0-2106 GCA_964617305.1 uncultured Candidatus Saccharibacteria bacterium
TCTTAGATCTTTTAACACCATAGCTATATGGTGAATGGTGTCCGAAGACTCTATTTCAGTAGTTTTGTTTCTATTTATTACTTCACCCACTAACTGCCCTTTTTAACTCTTCAAATAGCCTTACCATAGCGAAAGTATCCAAAGTGCAATAATCACTTAACTCCTTTAAGGTTTTTTCTTTAGTCCATGTGCCTTTTTCATCCAATATGGTTTTAGTCCAAAGTCTTCTGGCATGTAGGCCCTCTGATACCTCCAGGTCGCTATGAGCTAGTTCAGGAACAAGTGCAGGTAGTACATGTTTAATAGAAGCACTCCCATAAAATCTTGGGTCTGTAAACCAACCTTCTGAGAAAGGTATC
Organism: uncultured Candidatus Saccharibacteria bacterium; assembly: GCA_964617305.1. Taxonomy (GTDB): domain Bacteria; phylum Patescibacteriota; class WWE3; order UBA101185; family UBA10185; genus CAZTXE01. The sequence goes on from CAZTXE010000118.1 coordinate 360, forward strand.
TTTAGATCTATCATGTGTTCATTCATATTAAGTAAAAACTTCTTATGTTCTGGGTAAATTTCTGCCATTCTCTCATTACATTTTTCTTCATAGATTGAATGCCAAGATAGTATAGTTCCTTCTTGTCCAATATCTTTTTTCAACTTTTTAATTAAGTCAGGTACCGGGTTTGAGCTTTTATCGTGTAGGTACTCTTCGTGTCTTAATTCTGCATCAGGGGAGTCCAGTATATGCAGTGAGTATTGGAATGGATAATCTTTGTAAGGTTTCATCCCATCGTAACGAGGTATTACACTTGATAGTGTTTCATAGTCAAAAAAGTACAAAGGGTACTTAAAATCAGTTATAAACTCTTTAATCTTTCCCTTATCGATTGTTTGTTTACCAGATTTGGCAGCTTGTATTTGGTTTAATTGCCTCTGATTTAAACCTTTTAGATCTTCTGGGATATCAGCAATGTCTTCTATATTCATATCCTCCAAAGTCTCAATAAGTTTAGTATTTAACCAGCAAATGTTATATATACTAGTTTTTGGCAAATCCTTATTTAGATAAAGGAATATCTTCATCCAATAATATTTCCACTTAGTACCAACAACATCGAGTTTATTTATATATCTTGGGGACAAATCAGGCCTTGTATCAAGTTCTAGTATATTAAATGCTTCTTTTACCTTCTCTTTTGTTAACTCCCCTAGCGCATTAACTTCATCTGTAACATCAGTTTCTACTGATAGCTCCTTCAAGTTTATTTCCCCATCGCGTACATAGTCAGCATTTAGATGTATTACGGAGCAGTTTCTAATAGTTAATCCAGCACCTTCTAGTACAAGTTTTTGAAAGGCTAAGTCGTAACCATGTTCTACCTTAGCGGAGCTGCTACTTTTTACCTCTACGAGGTCATAAACGTTATTCTCTTCGCCTTTTGCCTTCTTAAGAACGTCAAAGATGCAGGTGATATTATTAGCTTCTAGACGCCCTTGTAGAATAATCTTTGTGTCTGCATCAAGTGTTTCTTTAGTTCTTCTTGGCATTGAGTTATAACTTTTCGGTCCGTTATAATTGCCCATTTCAAACCCCACTTTTACAGCCTCTGGGTATAGTTTTTCTACGTAGGATTCAAATAGATTTCCGGCATCAAATACATCTTGTGTTGCTTCATCAATTGGAGGTAATTTATGTTTATCAAATATACGAAGCCAAAGGTAAGCCGGGTGTTGTAGAAAGAAGATGTAGTTGGACTTGGAAAGTATCATAGCAGTTTAAAATCTAGTTTTTTAGTACTTAATATATAGGATAACCCAGAGTTCATTTACTGTATTCCTCTAGGAGTTTTCTTAAGATATTTTTATGTTCAAGTGTTATTTCGCTGTCAGATGTAACGTTGGATGCGTACTTTATAAGAAAGTCATCAGGATCATTCAAGAGTCTTAAGTAATACTTAATGGTTTGAAATAGTCCGTTTACAATAACTTGGCAACCATGTTCTTCTGCTATTTCAGCAATGGCCTCATTTATTTCAACAAAGGCCTCTGAGCTTGAAGCTTTATTTGAAAGTAAGTAGTACCTATTTAACTTATATTCCTTAAACTTTTCATAAGCGTCTTTAACCATCTGTTTCGTTATTTCTTTGTCAGACTTTATCTCAACCCCCTCATAAGGGTACCCTTCATCAGCGTTAACCTGTATGTCACCGATAGAACGAGATCTTGAGTCAGGAGAAGTATGAGACCCCAGAGGAACAAGT
>CAZTXE010000119.1:0-2096 GCA_964617305.1 uncultured Candidatus Saccharibacteria bacterium
AAAGTTCTTCAGGATTTGTGGTTATTAGTTTGTTTTCTTCTTCTGAAGCTACCACACGCATAGCTACGTGGTTTGCTCCTGCAAAGAAAAGTCCTTCTCCCCGATCTGCTGCTAAGAGTAATCTTTTCTCACCTTCTGATAAATAGAATACTTCTGCTACTTTATCTATTGCAGCCGGATGTTGCTTGAATAGCATCTGTATTGATGAGTTACTCACAACAGCATGTCCGTATTGAGAGTTTAAGAAGTCATCAACATCTTGAGTGATCGTAGTAAGCCCCAAATAATATTTCCTTGCTCTCTTTGCGATACCAAATAAGAATTGTGCACTATCTTCGTTCTCCATTAAGTACCAGGCTTCTTCAACTATAAGTATTCTGCGTCTCAAATCGCGTCTTATCCTTGTCCAGATAAAGTCAAGAATGATGTAGAAGGCAATTGGTCTTAAGGCTTCTTCCAGGTTCTTTGTTGAAAATACAGTGATGTTTGCATTTAGATTTACATTGGATTGTGTATCAAATATTCCTGTCATAGAACCTTTTACAAACCGTTCAAGTCTTTCTGCTAGCGCTCTTCCCTGTTGTTCCGGGTTACCAAGTAATACCTTGTATAGATCTTCCATAATAGGAGGTTCTTGGCTTGCTTGGCTATCTGGATCTGGTGTTATTCCCTTAAGACGATACGTTTCCATTAAAGCCCTATCCATAAGAGCTGTTTCTGTAGGATTCATTTCTCCTAACATAAGGTTCATTATTGTTGTTAATGACAGTAGTTTTTGGCCTAATTCATTTCTTCCTTCAGTTGCTACTCCTGAAAGGTCAAATGGGTTTATCTTTGTCTGTGAGTTAGGTGAGAAGTCAATGTAATCTCCACCTAGCGCCTTACATAGGGGTCTATATTCTTCTTCCGGATCAATAATTATAATTTGTGTACCAAATACAATTGATCTTAGAGCTTCTAGTTTCACAGCATATGATTTACCCGCACCAGACTTTGCAAATACCACAGTGTTAGCGTTTTCTAGTGAAAACCTATCAAAGATGATAAGGGAGCCATTGTGTTTGTTGATTCCATACATAATTCCCTCATCAGAGGTAAGGTCAGATGATGTAAAGGGGAAGGTTGTAGCTAAACTTGTTGTATCCATGTTTCTTGTTACAAGAAGTTTATCTACCGCTGCAGGTATTGTTGCTTGGAAAGCTTGTTCCATTTGAAGGGTTGCTTTTTTAGATATTAAAAGAAGGGATCCCAAAGTTCCTTCAAGTTTCTTTGTGACATTTTCCAATTCCTCCATGTCTTCTGCAGGTATTGTTATGTAAAAAGAAAACTGGAAGAACTTCTCTACACCCTTAACAAGTTGTTCTTGCAGTGTGTTTGCGTCCTCTAAGGCTGCTGAGACGACTGGATCTGCAATTTTCCCTTTTTCTGCATCGGATCTAACTGTAGCTTCAAGTTCTGTAATTTTTCTCTTTAGGTCTTCCAAAACACCCTGCGCTTTAACTGGATAATAAAACATCGATATGTCTAGAGAATGGCTAAAGTTAATTATTGGTTCCAACCAGTTGGCCCCCACAAATCGTGGGTATCCTGATACAAAGAGTGTTCTGTAATATGTTGCTCCTACCTTTAGATGATTAAAGTCTACTTCGATTGCAGAAGGAGCAATAATATCTTTAATATCTACCATTCCTCTTGCCAATTGTACTCCAGGGTTTTCCTGTGTTTGTTCTGTTTCCTCAGGCTTTTTGCCTGGTGTTTTATTAAATAATGTTAGTTCTGGTAGTTTAAACTTTGCCATATTTATTCCTCAAGAATTGCGGGTTCTACAATTGCTGTTTTGTAGTCTCCTATATCCGTTCTAATTTTTTGTGTGTTTGATGTTTCTGGGTTATACATTTCAAAATAAAGTTCCACAAGTTCTTGTGTTGTTAGTTGTGCCGCCTTTATACCCAGTCTGCCAAATTCGGAAGTCATATGATCAATCTTTGGAAGTATATCTGGCTTTGCGCGATCGAGAGCTTGTTCTATATTTACCTGAACTCTTTTTTGGTGAGTTCCGAAAAGTCTACTTAACCAGTCAAATGGGGATGAACCCA
>CAZTXE010000120.1:0-2060 GCA_964617305.1 uncultured Candidatus Saccharibacteria bacterium
ATAAATCTGTAGAGGTAACCGGTGATACTGGTATCTATCTTCAATATACACATGCTCGTGCCGCCTCTGTATTAAATGGTGCACCCGAGTGGGAATATGATTACTCAACGATTTTATATAATCTTAAGGAAAAAACTTTACAGTTAGAGCAAAAAGAAATTTCTTTATTGAGACATCTCCAAAAATTTGATGATAATGTAAATTTAGCAGTTGATAATTTTGCTCCAAGTACTTTATGTACATATCTTTTTGAATTGGCCCAACACTTTAACACTTTTTATAATGACCTTTCTATTCTGAGTGCTGAAACCGAGATGCAACGTAATCTAAGACTTCAATTAACAAAACAGGTTAAGGATATTTTAGTAGTTGGTCTGTGGTTATTAGGAATAGAAGCCCCCGAACGAGTTTAATTGTATAATTTACACATGGTTAGACGAAGAAAACACAAAAGAAACAAAAAAAGAGATTCCTTTATGTCGTCTGTGGTTAGTCGTTTATTCCGCGGAGTACTTGCCGTACTCATCCTAACAGCTTTTGTTCTAGGTATAGCCTATTCCATACGTGAGCTATCCTCCATAAATGTTGAAAAACTAGCTCACCTAGCGTCCCCTTACCTGGCAAAGGTGGGTATTAGTGACAAGCAAATTGGTATGGTTGCCGGTAATCTGATTGAACGAGCAACTGACGTAGGTATTGAGGGTGTAACTACTGCAAATCTATCCGAGGATAAAGATAAAGATGAGGAAAAGGTAACAGAAGATTCCCCCGAGGAAGATATCTCAAGTGCAAGTACTCAGATAGAGTCATCCTATGAAATTGCAATCATTGCAGACTCCCATATCGCAAATGACAAAGAAGAGTATAAAGAAAATAAGAATCATTTAGATTCTTCTCTAGCAGTTATTACAGATTTAGAAATATCAGAGGTTATTCATGTTGGGGATGTTACAAATTGGGGTGTGGTTTCTGATCTGAAAGACGCAAAAGAAGTTTTAGATAACTCTGAACTCGCCTATTATGTTCTTCCGGGAGATCGTGATTTAGCACAGGCTGTTGGTCCTTCAAATTTCAAATCAGTCTTTGGGAAAACTAATCAAGTTTTAGTAAAAGGGGAGAACAAATTCGTACTGTTTGATAACAGTGCTAATTACACTTTGATCTCTCAAGAAGATATAGCCTGGTTTGAAAAAAATATAGAAGATGCTGACTTTGTAATTCTTTCTCAGCCATTAAGTACAGAGGGTCTCACACTGTTTAACTGTCAGTATATGGGTAACTCTTGCAAGGATTTGGAAGATGAAATATTGAGTCAAAAGCAACAAGCAGTGAGAGAACAGAAAGATGTTTTACTTGAAATGGTACGTACCTCTTCTGTTAAAGCTATTATTGCGGGGGATCTTCATAAATCAAGTAAGATTGAAGATACTCAAAGACCCAGCCTCACCCATTATGTAGTAGGTGCTGTTGGAGGTACTGTGAGCGAGTATGCACAGAGTTCTCTCCAAACACAGAGATTCTCCTTATTGAAACTTTTCGACGATGGTTCTTATGTTTTAGATGACGTAGTTCTTGATTAACCTTATTCTGTTTGTTACCATCACAAAATGGACTTCCCTATTTTTAATACAATACAACTAGCCAGTGGCACAAAGTATGATTTAAATGATCCTGTGGGGAGACGTAAGTATTTCAATGCAAAGGTTGGCAAGGAAATTGAAGAAATCAAACAGTACTTGGATAGCAACACATTCCTTGGTTTCTTACTTGCAAAAAAGAGTGCCGGAAAAGGTACTTATTCAAAACTATTTGAAGAGGTAATAGGTTCAGAAAGATTTGCACATATTTCTGTAGGAGATGTTGTTAGAAATGTTCATAAAAGTATTGAGGATGACTCTGAAAAAGAAGAATTACTTTCCTACATGAAGAAGTATTATAGGAGCTTTACTCCTCTTGAGGACGCCTTTGAAGCCTTTCTTGGCCGTAGTCAAGACAAACTTATTCCTACAGAGTTTATCTTAACCTTAGTTAAAAGAGAGATTGAGAAAGTAGGTAGGAAA
>CAZTXE010000121.1:0-2012 GCA_964617305.1 uncultured Candidatus Saccharibacteria bacterium
CCAGTGACAGATATGTTGCCATTAACAGTAATAGTCCCGTTGGATTTAAAGGCCATTACGCCTCCTTTAAGTCCGTCCCAGGCGCTTGAATAGAAACTCATAGAGGAATTAACCGTTAAGTCTGTATAGTTAGGCACACGCTGTAACATAACCTTTTGGTTTGTAGCTCCGGTACCAATATTTGAATCATCGGATGCTCCGTCTCCATAGTAGTTAGTCTTATTACTTGTAAATGTGACAATTGCTGAGGCAACAGATTGTACGTCGAGTATTTCCCAGTTACCTGTATTTGTGACACCAGAAGTTTTACCTTGCAAGTTTATTACTAAGACCTGATCTCCTGCTGATAAACAGCCTGCAGCTGGAGATGGGGTAACTGTTGCAGTGTTACTTGTAAGAGCTGTTACTGAGTAGTTAACACCATCTCCGCCATCGGCACAGCTGTGGGGACTTGTGCTGCTTACGTTTATGTTTCTATCTGAAGTAACAGTTAGAGATCCGTCTGCGCCATCACCGTCGGAAACCTCACTAGTAGATGAGTATTTGGTAATTGCATAGTCGCTTGCTGATGAGGCTGTATTATGCTTGAACCACCCTCCTACAGTAAATTCACCTGCATCAAAATCAAATGAATCCACGTCAGCACAGGTGGTACCTGACCCTGTACAGAAGTAATCTGATGAGCCATCTAAATCAGTTGCTTTATTAATTTTTCCGGTTTGGTTATATAACGGCGTACCCTTATCAATAAGATCGTTAGCAGAAGTTCCTTCAGCATTGTCAAGATCTCCAGATGTTTCTTCTGCCTTATACCAACCTACAAGTTCTGGATCATTTGTATTGTGTGTTATGGAACCCAAGTCATCAATCTCAACGTATTTTGCTCCATCATATACCCAGCCTGTAGCCAGTACATCATTTGTTCCAGCCGAGTGAGTTACTGTAAGGGCGGCTCCATCTGCTACGCTTCCACTGCCTGATGTTAGGGAAGCTCCTCCCGAATCTAGTTGAGTGCCATTCCAATATAAATTTCCACTAACAGCATACATTCTGTTAGTAGTAGTACCTGGAGCAGAGGAATCTGCCATATACATACGTCCGTTCACATGAAGTCTCTCATTGTTTGTTGTTGTTCCCACAGCAAGATTACCTGAAATATCAACCGTATCGTCTAAGTCAAGATCACCTGTATCATCGGATACAGTACCTCTAAGGATTGTTGCATTTTGGTTATAAAAACTCCCACCATTGTTATAGATACCGGTTTTGAATTCACACAAATCATTGCCCCCAGAATCTGCACAGAAAATATCAAAGTATGAATTATCTACAGTTTGAGATAGTAGCAAACCGTCTGTGTTGTATTCACCAATGTCCATACTTGCGCTTCCATTAACTAAGTCTCCACCTTCAATAGTTAGGTCATTTAAGCGAAGTGTTTCATAGCCTGTCCCTGGATTATCTCTTATAGAAATATCACCGTTTGTTTCCAAAGCAATTTGGCTGGCAACCCTGCCGCCCCAGTGGAAAGAAATGCGAGGAGCTTCTGATACAGTACCATCTTGAGCTGCACCATTATTAAATTCTCTTACTTCCAGGGCAGCATATGAATATCCCGCATCCTCTGTGGATGAAGATACCTCCCAGTTACCAGGAGTAGAATCTCTAATGAAGGCTGTCGAGTCTAGGCCGTCTATGAGATCAGCATCAAGTGCAGATCCTGAGCCGTCATCGGAATTTGCCCAATCAATATTAACTATTTCTTGGCTATTCACATCTATACCTTTGTTGTTATAAGGCTTTACATAAGTGGAGTCCGTCATGTACCAACCACCCTCATACGTGGAGTTATACCACCCTGTTTGTCCTGTTGTACGAAGCCAAGTATCACTTCCATTTAGTATTGTATTTCCATCTTGAGTTAACCCTGCATTAGCAGCTACACTTCCATTAAATGTGCCGGTTCCAAATACAGTTAGGGGATGATCTGTTCCTGAATCTCCAATCTGTAT
>CAZTXE010000122.1:0-1975 GCA_964617305.1 uncultured Candidatus Saccharibacteria bacterium
TATACATGAAATATAACAGAAAGCTGACATATACATGAAATATAACAAGGACAAATACATGAAATATATAACGCAGGCGCCGTAAATTTCAATTAAATCTCAGAGCAGAGTCCGTACTTACACACAAGTAGAATACTTGACATCGGGTACAAAATACCCCACAATTAATTCAAGAAACTGCATTGCAGTTAGTGCGTAGGTTCTGCAACATAGAACCAATGTGCACAACGGTGCATAGTCTTACTAGGTTACACTGTCCAAACCGCTTTAGCGAAAATAGAAGTTTGTAAGCTGCCCTTTGAAAATATAAAACACACAATAGCTAAATCCTCCATCCAAAAGAGCCTGACAACACTGACCCCCAATATATAAGTCCAAATACGTGCAAAATGAAATCTGTAGGAACTGAAATGCATGACTTATATGTTCAAATAAGAAATTGGAGAGGAAAAACACTAGCCCCCTTTGGGCAAAGCTTTAAAAAACCATCTCCCCGTATAATAAAAACTAAACTAAACTTTTATTTCCCATGCAAAAGATGATTTATGTAAGCCCCTGAAGGGGGCTAATTCTATTTTCAAACAAAAACTCCGGGGCAAGCCCGGAGTTCTCGTTTTTTAGGTAGTTAACCACTTCCCTACTCTAATACTTTATGCATCTACATCATTAGCAAGATCAGCTTCTCCAGCTGCAGTTAAATCAGCTTTGAGTTGCTTATTTGAAACTACTGTAAGTCCATGCATTTCAACTATATCCTTATATATAGTGGCTTCATCTGAAACTATCAAACAAAGTTGAGCGTCCTTATCATCAGTTTCGGAAAGATCTAGTATCTTTTCAAAGAATGGAAGATCCTCAGATCTAACATAAGAGTGGATAACAGAAAATGGGCTAATTGGCTTGTGAAGTGAAAGCCCAGCATTCATTGTGAATGCATAATCAAGAGATGCTTTCTTTGCACTCTTGTCTAGGTTTTGAGCAACATCCTTCAAACCGCCAACCTTACTTGTGTAATAACGGAAAGGAGACTCTTCAACAGGTTCCTCTTCTACTTCAGGAGCATCTGTCAAACCACTAACCGTTTCAGTTGGGGCGGAAGCAACCTCTTCAACAGGTTCCTCTTTTACTGCAGGGGTTTCTTTCTTTGCAGGTTCTTCAGCAGGAGCTTCTTTCTTTGCAGGTTCTTCAGCTTCCTTAGCTACTTCCTCTACAACGGCAGCTGCAACTTCATCTGCTTCACCATCTTTAACCTCTGCCTTATATTTTTCAGCAGCAGCTCTAAACTTAGAGAGCCAATCAACTTCCTCAGCACCCTCTTCTTCTGCAACAGGAGTCTCCCCTTCTGGAGCTTCTTCCTTTGCAGGTTCTTCAGCTTCCTTAGCTACTTCCTCTACAACAGCAGCTGCAACTGGTACAGCAGGTACTTCTGCGGCAGCAGGAGTTTCTTGTGGTGTTGAGCTATCTTGGGGATTTAAGAAATCTATGATGTTCTGCTTCGTAAATCTATGTCTACCTGTGGCAGTTTTCATCTCTGCTTTTAACTTATTGTCTTCTAAGTACCTATAAACGGAGCGAAGACTTACTCCTAGGATCTTTGCTACTTCCGTAGAAGTATACAGACGATCTTCTAGTTCTAAACTAAACTTATTCATGTATTTATAGTGGCATTATTGAAAAAGGTTGTCAAGAATCTTTACATGATTATGTGTGAACAAGAGAGTTGTCAGACTTAGTTACTACTCTTCTTAACAGAGGATACAAACAGCGAAAGAGGGAAAACAGGGAAGGCTGCAAGTACACGTCTATATCTCCAAGGTTGTGTAATTAGACGAAATAACCACTCAAGGTTTAGCTTTTTAACAAAGAGCGGAGCAGATACTTGAGTGCCTAATATAAAATCAAAGGAAGCTCCTACACCTATTCCTAAACTTGCAGGAATGTTGTGTAAATTTCTAGCTAACCACTTCTCTTGCTC
>CAZTXE010000123.1:0-1921 GCA_964617305.1 uncultured Candidatus Saccharibacteria bacterium
GTCGCGCGGCTAGCAGCCACTAGACACAGTGTTCATAGGCACAGACAAGGAAGGAGTGGCGGAGAGAGAGGGATTCGAACCCTCGGTGACATTGCTGCCACACATGATTTCCAGTCATGCCAGTTAAGCCGCTCCTGCACCCCTCCACGCCACAGCCTATTTTACCAGATATTTGTCTGTAACTCTTATGGACCTTCTTCCATGCAAGCATTGTGGTATTAAGTATTCGCGTTTGTTTTTATGAAGTACATATAACCAATCGTAAGCGTTCTTAGGGGGTTTTTTGACTACATATCCCTTAGAGTTTGAGTGGATTCTTCGCAAGTCGACGTCACCTATACTAGTAAATCTTACTTGGATTCTTTTCAGGGTGGTGCCGGTGTCCACTACCAGATCATATGCAGCTGATTCTGTAAGGGGAATTAAGACGTCATAACCCTTACTGGTGAAGGTTGCAATAGCTTGTGCAACTGCAGTATCTCCCTTGCGTTGTGTGCTTCTCATGAGTCCTATTATATTCGGTAGGGGCAACCATTTCAAGAGCGGTACCGGTGTGGTAAGTCTATAAATTAGGTATAATACATAACTGTAACCGTGCTTCCTTAGTTCAACGGATAGAACAGGGGTTTCCTAAACCTCAGATACAGGTTCGATTCCTGTAGGGAGCGCCATCCCGTCTGGATCCTCCTATGTGTGTCGTGTATGATTTAAGCATGCCCAAGAGAACCTTAAATGTAGTAGGTAATTTGCTTATCCTAGCTGGTGTTTTAATGTTACTTTTGGCTTATGGACCAATCATCTATGATGAGATTTGGTACCAAATAAAAACTTATCGTAGGCAGGAGCTAAGTTTAAGTATTCCTGAAGAGATAAGTACTCCCGATAGTGCCTTTGCCCGTTTGTTATCTAGTAAACCCATTAGAGTGAAACCAGTCAATAAAGGTTTTTCCATTGTTATAGAAAAGATTGGAGTTAATGCTCCTATCGTTGCTGATGTTCCTGTGACGGATAAAGACGAATATCTAAATTCATTAAAAGACGGGGTAGCCCATGCATTAGTATCTGATTATCCTTCTGGGGAAAGAGGGAATGTATATCTTTTTGCACATTCTGCCCTAAACTTTTGGGATTTTGGTAAGTATTCTAAGGTGTTTAACCTTTTACGTAAGGTAGAAGTAGGGGATACGGTTTATGTGTTTTATGAGGGGGATGCTTATGTATATGAGGTTGTTACTAGTGAGGTATATAAGGGGTGGAATACCTACCCTTTAACACGTCCAACCCTTGAACCTATACTTACATTGCAAACTTGTGATCCTCCTGGGACAACTTTAAATAGACTGGTTGTGACTGCAAAACTTACAGATGTAGTTGAAGATTTTTAGCGCATATTTCGGAATGCTTTGTTTAACGAATTCCGACGGTGTACATGTCTGTCTGTCCCGTAGATTTAAATGAGGTAAGAAATACAACCTTATCACCCCCTGGTGCGCCATACACTCTTTCAGAATGAAGTGCTCCATTGTATACCTCTATCATATTGGTGCCGTCTATTCTAATAAGACTAATTGTTCCAATGCTTTGGGAGTTACCTTCTGCATCTTTATTTTGTTTTGCCAAGACTAAGTGAAAACTGTCTGCGTACCAAGATATATAAGGAGGCAGTTCGTCTCCTTCAGTTTTAAATACCAAACTATCTACCTTCTCACCTACAGGAATTGGTTTTTCCATATTGTATACACGGTGTTCTACAGTTTTGACACCTTCGTTCTCCTGCTCAACGGTGTACAAGAATTTCTTACCATCTGGTGCCCACATAGTATTTATATCTACCGCGATAAGTCTGAGTTCTTCTGGGATGTTTAGTTTTTCAATAAAGTCGAATCTCTTTTGTACAAGTATTTCTGCCCATTCTTGTCTT
>CAZTXE010000124.1:0-1918 GCA_964617305.1 uncultured Candidatus Saccharibacteria bacterium
GTAGCTCCCTTCGCAAAGATTACAAAGGGTCATGGCAATAATTCGGAAGATGGTACTGAGGGTATTTGGTACAAAAACTCCATTGGTACTTACCTTCATGGACCTATTCTTGCAAGAAACCCTCATTTAGCGGATTATTTAATTGCAAAGGCCTTAGGTGTTGATGACCTTAAGGTGTTAGATGATTCTTTGATTATTTCTGCCCACTCTGCCTCAAAAAATCTTAAACAATGATACAAAAGATACACAGAATACTTTTCTCATTAATTGTGTTTTTAATTCCCTTAAATATTGGGAAGCACTTTATCAATTCTGCCTCATTTGTAAACTCACAATATCTTGATTATTTAACCCCTACTTTATATGGAATTGATATCCTTATATTTCTTTTAATTATCTTTTGGTTTATAGATGGTGGTTTGAATCAATTACTTACAAGTAAACATTTACGTTTAGTTTTTGTATTTATAGTGGTTTTACTTCCTTCTATGGTGATTGCTCCTCGCGCTAGTGCTTCTGTATATTTCTTTAGTACTTTGCTACTACGTTTGGGTTTGTTATTTTATGCCTCTTGTTTAGAATTAAACACTAAAAACTTTAAAAAGCTAGGTAAGCTTATTTGTTTTTCTATAATATTTCTTTCTATTCTGGCATTTGGTCAGTGGTTACAGCAGGGATCTGTTTTTGATAATTATCTGGTGTTTGGTGAACAGCCTTATGATGCCACTACCTTTGGTGTTGCCCGTGCAAGTGTTTTTGGAAGAATTCGCATACCTGTATATGGTACTTTCAGGCATCCTAATGTGTTTGCTGGTTATTTGAGCATTTGTCTTGTTTGGCTTTGGTATCTGATAGCCTTTGAAAAGAAAGATTTAATTTCTATAGCTGCTTTTTTGGTAGGTTTTTGTTCTCTAGTTTTAACCTTTAGTCAGGTAGCCCTACTCACTTTTATTTTAGGTGTGGTGTTTCTTTGGGTATTGAAACGTTTTGGTGCTGAGGGTTTATTTTTTTCGGTGGTTATTGTAGGTATTCTCTTTTTAAGTAGTTTATTACTACCTTATCTTTCTGATTCTACCTCCTTGGGTAATTCACCTTCTTTTTATAGGAGATCCAATTTATTAAAGTCTGCAAATATGATGTTAGATGAAAGTTCTCTATTTGGTGTGGGTATGAATAACTTTGTTGTTGCTTCACCTAGGTTTTTACCTCAAAGCCAGATTCTGATTTTTAATCAACCAGTACACAATATATTTGTTCTTATCTTGGCGGAATCTGGTATTTTTGCCTTTCTAACTTACTTTTCTTTATTTATTTATGCTGGATTTACAGCGTTGAAACGGGAATTTGGTGTGTCTACCTTATTATTTGTATCTCTCCTTCAGTTCATAATCCTTGGTTGTTTTGACCATTATGTCTATACCATTCATCAAACTCAGATTTTGTTTTGGTTGACTATTGGATTGGCGTTATCTTATACTAAGGTGGATGCCCAGCTATAAACTAAAAACACTTGTCTTACTTTCATTATTACCGCTTTTATTAACTGCCTGCACACTTCAAGATTTGCCGGGCATAGGTAAGTTTTTTGGAGGGAATGAAACATCACCTATTGAACTTGCTATGTGGGGCCTATGGGAGAAGGATTATACCTTCCAGCCTATTGTGGAAACATATAAAGAAACCTATCCTAACTTCTCATTAAATTATGAAGACATGTCTGTTCTTAATCTTGATGGTCTAGTTGAGTACAAGAAGCGTGTCTTTTCAAGGTTAGAGCAAGACAGCTGGGATGTAGATGTTGTTATGGTACATAACAGTTGGGTACCTCGTTTAGCAGCCGCTGGTTATTTAGATGCTATGCCTTCAGATTTAATTGATGCTGAAACTTATGCTCAAAAGTTTTATCCTGTTGCTTCTA
>CAZTXE010000125.1:0-1902 GCA_964617305.1 uncultured Candidatus Saccharibacteria bacterium
TTGGTAATATGGGCCTATAGCTCAGTCTGGTTAGAGCGCCGTTTTTAAGAAGGGATTCCTTTTGAAAGCGTAAGTCTTATATGATGTTTTTGGATACAATTTTTTAATTCCAAAAATCTCTAAGCCAGCCGGAGGTCGGGAGTTCAAAAAGCGAAAAGCCAACGCTTTCGCGTTGAAAGTCTCCTTAGGCCCATTTTTTAATTTAATTCAGTAAGTTTTGAAAATTAAAGTTTTTCAATCCGTTTGTAAACTATGTTTACAAAAGTTTTTTAAACCGTCTTACATTTTCAAAAATCTCAAAGGCCCCTGTAGTGTAGCCCGGCCAATCATCCTGCCTTTTCGAGGCAGGGACGTGGGTTCGAATCCCGCCGGGGGCACTTTCTTTCGGGCAATTATTTTTTTAATAGACCACGGGTGTGCGTGAACGCACAATTTCTGTATCCCGCCGGGGGCACTTTCTTTCGGGCAATTATCTGACCTTAGCTTTATTAATCATTCTTTATTTTTCTATGTTATGCCTCAACCTATGACATTTAAAGAAGGGATTATTGAATTACAAAGAGAACTATCTGGAAGCCAGGCAGTTATTGTTGACATACCTCATAGGTCCTCATTTGAACCTTTTGAATTCAAAAGCCAGGAACCATACTTAGGGGCTCTTAAAAGATATTTACCTGCTGCTCAAGTTATTCAATATGTTCCACCAAATGATGTGGGTTCAAAAGCAAGATCAGTCTTTACTATGTTTGCATATTCTGAACTTCCACCAAGAGAAGAGGTTATTCCCACAATTCCAGACCCAAACCTTATTTATGTATTCATAGATGATATATTTCATTTTGGTCATACTCTTGACAGCGCAGTAAATGCTCTTTCTGCTCAAGGAGCTAATAAATTATGGTTTATGGCTGGTGATATTATTGGTCTTCCAATGGAAGCTTATCTAGATAGAGTAGAAGTTTACAAACAATTTAGGAAAGCTCGTCCTATAAAAACAGGATTCTAATTACTTTATTCTTTTCAATACTTTTATAAACACCTCAAGTTTCCTATTTTATATTAAATACTTGAGGTTAAGTAAGTCATATAGACTGAAGAAATAAAAAGAATGAAAAGAAGTTCAAGACGTTGGAAAAAAAAAGGCCAGATGCGTTGGAAGTGGCAACGTAAAAGGATGAAGAAAGAACGTCGTAAAAGAAATTTAAAGAAATAGTTCCTAACTAATTTTTTCTCATATATTATAACCTTAGATTTATCTATATCCTTTATAAATGGGTGATGATTTATTGTAAACGCAACCTTTATAAATAGCCCCAAATTCACTATATGAATCGCCACCACCTATATTTTAGA
Organism: uncultured Candidatus Saccharibacteria bacterium; assembly: GCA_964617305.1. GTDB lineage: Bacteria > Patescibacteriota > WWE3 > UBA101185 > UBA10185 > CAZTXE01. The sequence continues at coordinate 1,354 of CAZTXE010000125.1, forward strand.
TATTAAAATTCTAAAATCACATATAGCACAGTGTCTAGTTATGACACGTATCATATTCGTGCTTGATAGTATTATCAAGTACATGTAAGAATGGAACTCGAACAATTCCAAATATATAAGTTTTGAACAATTGCGGCCAATATGAAATAAGGATGTAAAACAATTCCCGTTGATCCTGCGGGAGGTTGCTGCTATTAGGATTCGACTAAGCCATGCAAGTTGGGTGATTTTAGATTACCTGCAGACTGCTCAGTAACACGTCGATAATCTGCCTTTAGGTCTGGGATAACCTTGGGAAACTGAGGGTAACACCGGATATGAGATTTTTTCTGGAACGATATTTCTTTTAAAAGTAATGCCTAAAGATGAGTCGGCGTCCGATTAGGTTGTTGGTGGGGTAAAGGCCCACCAAGCCGAAGATCGGTAGGGGCCTTGAGAGAGGGAGCCCCGAGAAGGGCACTGAGATACTGGCCCTAGCCCCACGGGGTGCAGCAGGCGCGAAACCTTTACAATGCACGAAAGTGTGATAAGGGAATCCTAAGTGCTTAT
>CAZTXE010000126.1:0-1897 GCA_964617305.1 uncultured Candidatus Saccharibacteria bacterium
ATTATGGTTATGATAGTGGCACATTAAGTTGTCAAAATGATTGTGTTATTGATACCTCTAGTTGTAGCATTATTTTACCTACCTGCGGCGATGAAGTAAGAAACAGTTTAGATGAAGAATGTGATACAGATGACTTAAATGGTAAATCTTGCAGTACATTTGGTTACTCTTCAGGTAATTTAGCTTGTACTGAATGTAATTTTGATACTTCAGGCTGTACAAATCCTCAACCTTTAATCTGCGGCGATGGTATAATCAGTACACCAAACAGCGCGGTTATAAATGAACAATGTGATTCAGAAAATGTTAACAGTTTAACCTGCTCTGATTTTGATCCTTATACTGGTGGATTTTTATCTTGTACAACTGATTGTACTTTTGATTACGCTCAATGTACAGGCCCAACCCCGCCAACCTGCGGAGATAACGTAAGGAACCAATTAACTGAAGACTGTGATGGCGATGACCTTTCTGAATTAGGATGTAGTTATTTTGGCTTTGATTCAGGAACCCTGTCTTGTGATGATGGCTGTTCATTTGTTACATCTAGCTGCTCTAATCCTCAACCTTTAATCTGTGGTGACAATATAATTAGTGAACCAAATAGTGCAAATATTTTAGAAGAATGCGACAATACAAACTTAAACAATTTACAATGTAGCGATTTTGATGATTATAATTCAGGAAATCTTAATTGTAATAGTCTCTGTCAATTAGATTTCTCAGAATGTGTAAATATCCCTCAACCCGTCTGCAACGACGGTTTGATCAATTCTATTAACGAAGACTGTGATGGCGATGACCTTAATGATTTATCTTGCTCAGACTTTGGTTTTGGTAGCGGCAACCTTGGCTGTACTAACACTTGCGAATTCAATACTGCTGCATGTACTACTCCAAGCGCCAACATCTGTGGTAACAGTATCTTAGGCGATGGCGAAGAATGTGATCTTACATCCTTAGACGACAAATCTTGTGCTTCTTTCCCAGCTTATAATGGCGGAACCCTTGGCTGCACTTCAGACTGTGACTTTGACTTTGAATTATGTACTGGCCCAAACCCTTTAACTTGTGGCGATGAAGTTATTAACCAATTCACTGAACTTTGTGACGGCCAAGACTTAGAAGGTGTCAGTTGCCAAAGTTTAGGCTACGCTTCTGGAAATTTAGCTTGCGCCAACAGTTGCGATAGATACATCTTATCTGGCTGCTATGAAGAATCTTCTTGCGGCGACAACATCTTAAACAGAGAAGAAGAACAATGTGACGGCTCTGATCTTGGTACAAACACTTGCTCAGATTATGGCTACGCTAATGGTGAATTAAGCTGTAAAGACGATTGTAGTCTAAATACTCTCTTATGTAATACTATTCCACCAGTCTGCAACGACGGTTTGATTAACTCTCTTAACGAAGACTGTGATGGCGATGACCTTAATGATTTATCTTGCTCAGACTTTGGTTTTGGTAGCGGCAACCTTGGCTGTACTAACACTTGCGAATTCAATACTGCTGCATGTACTACTCCAAGCGCCAACATCTGTGGTAACAGTATCTTAGGCGATGGCGAAGAATGTGATCTTACATCCTTAGACGACAAATCTTGTGCTTCTTTCCCAGCTTATAATGGCGGAACCCTTGGCTGCACTTCAGACTGTGACTTTGACTTTGAATTATGTACTGGCCCAAACCCTTTAACTTGCGGCGATGAAGTTATTAACCAATTCACTGAACTTTGTGACGGCCAAGATTTAGAAGGTGTCAGTTGCCAAAGTTTAGGCTACGCTTCTGGAAATTTAGCTTGTGCCAACAGTTGTGATAGATATATCTTATCTGGTTGCTTTGATGAACCTTATTGTGGTGACAATATCCTCAACAGAGAAGAAGAACTTTGCGA
>CAZTXE010000127.1:0-1888 GCA_964617305.1 uncultured Candidatus Saccharibacteria bacterium
CAAACAGTTACCGTTTTTAAATCAGGAACAAAGGTAGGGAGTATAGAACTAAGTAGAACAAACTGGGAAACTGGTTATTCAATTCTAACTTCAAAACTTAGTGATCCTATTTATGTAAACCTGGAAAATAAGAGTAGGGGAGTAACACTAAAGGAAATTGGGTTCGATATAGATAAAGATAAACTTTCAAAACTAACAAAGACATGTAGAACAGAAGCATTAAAACTCTTTTGTAGTAACACCTCAAATGAAAAGGTTGATCCCAATGATGTAATAAGTGTAGACAAGGATAAGCTAGATTCCTTTCTTGACGGCTTAAACGCGGAAATACAATATCTTGCTAAAAACAACATTATTTCACTAGAGGATTTCACCTTTAGAGCAGTAACAGATGAAACTAGTGTTTCCATAAACAAAGATATGTTTGTAACTAGAGAAGGTATAGCTAATTTCTTCACGGAAGAAACAGCTCAAATAAACTTACAAGTTAACACACAAAGTAACATTGATAGCCAGAATGAAGCAACAAAGCAGCTAATTGAAGATGTTTCAGTACCTCTTCAAATCAAATATGGTAGAAACCCAATTTACATACCAGGAGATGTGATAAATTCCTTTATTGGAACAAAGTTTAAGAATGGTGTTTTGCATGGTGAACTTAAGGATGATGCCATAATCTCTTATCTAGACAGTCTTGAGAATGAATATGGTTCTGAAGATGTTGTTATATTAAAAGACTTTTCAGTAGCTGCAATAAAGAGAGCAATACTTTATAGAGCAACAAACTATGAAGTAAATAATGCCGTCATACTGCCTTTGGAGGGTAAGCCAAAGTCAGATGGAAGTTTGCATGACGTATATTTAGAGATAAATAAGGCACAACAAAGGCTGTATAGGTTTGAGAATGGAAAGGTAATTAAAACTTATATAATTTCAACAGGACTCACTTGGGAAACACCCCCAGGGCAATATCAGGTACTTGGTAAACAAAAAATGACGATTTCCTACTTTGGAAACTGGTACATGCCTAATTACTTACCTATTGGAACAATCAACGGGTATCGTTTCGGATTCCATGAAATCCCATACCATATGGATGGTGCCGGTAATATTTATTCAATAGATCCAGAGACAATGGGAAGCCCTGCAACAGGGGGATGTATTCAACTTACAAAGACAGATTCACTAGAAATCTTTAATTGGGCAGATGTAGGAACTACCGTTTACATATATGAGTAATCTTATCTATAGAGTGTATCTAAATAGAATAAGGGCACACACCGTATTCAAAGCTTCTTTATCTATATATGAGGACTTTCTTGTATTCAAAAAAAGAAAGTGGTTTAACGTATCAGAAGTTACAATAACCTTTAATCACATTGCTCAAGCAAATATCATAAAGGGTCTATTTTTTTCAACACTGGAAATTGTAAGTTCAGGTGGATATGAGAACGCATCCTTAAATCATGTACTAAATAAGTATGCAAAAAAGGCCAAAAAGATTATAGATCAAAAAATTTATAGAATGGGAACAACTGGAGGCAACAAGAAGCAATTTGAACATCATGAAGATCACCAAATTGATAAATTTGAGAAATCACTTGGTAGATTGAAAGAGCTGTTAAATAGGGGTAAGATATCAAAGAAAGAGTACGAGACTAAGCGAAAAAAACTATTAAAAACGATTAGTTAACTCTTCTATGCGGTGGTAGCTCAGTTGGTAGAGCGTCTCCCTTCCAAGGAGAAGGTCGCCGGTTCGACCCCGGTCCGCCGCTCCACAGCAATGAAAACTGTTTCCCAATGATTTTTTTGATGCTAAAATAACAATTGCGCTTAAGCCCGAGTAGCTCAGTGGATAGAGCAGTTCCCTTCTAAGGAAAAGGTCGGG
>CAZTXE010000128.1:0-1875 GCA_964617305.1 uncultured Candidatus Saccharibacteria bacterium
ATCTAACAGGTCTAGAAGATGGTTCAGGTTACATGGACTTTAAAATGACCGGTACCAGAGAAGGTGTTACTGCAATTCAAGTAGATATCAAGGCTAAGGGATTAGCATTTGATATGTTACCTGAAATCTTTAAACGTTCACATGATGCTCGTATGGAAGTATTAGATTTCATGGAAACAATTATGGATGCTCCACGAGACAGTGTTTCTGAATTCGCACCAAAAACAACCAGTACTAAGATCGAACCTGATCAAATAGGAATGGTTATTGGTTCTGGTGGTAAGGTTATCAAAGGCCTTCAAGAAGAAACCAACACTGTAATTTCTATTGAAGAGGATGGAACAATCACAGTTTCTGGTCAAAAGACTGAAGAAATTGAAAAAGCTAAGGAAATGATTGATAACATGACCCGTATCATAGAAGCTGGAGAAATCTTTGAAGGTACTGTTGAAGAATTAGCTGATTATGGTGCCTTTGTAGAAATACTTCCAGGAAAGACAGGGTTACTCCATGTCAGTGAAATAACAAATGAATTTGTCGATAAGGTAGGAGATCATCTCTCACCTGGTGATAAAGTCAAAGTTAAGGTTCTTGAAGTAAGCCGTGATGGTAAATACTCACTATCTGCTAAAGCACTATTGCCAGGTTATGTCGAAAAAGCAAGACCAAGTGGTAAAAGAGATGGTGGCCGTGGTGGTAGGTCCAACTCCGGTAGGGGTGGCGGTCGCGGTGGCAGAAACAGTAAAGGTTCTTCACGCGGTGGGTACAAACCAAGATACGCTGATAAAGAAGTTCACAATTAATTAAAAATAAAAAGTTAATTAATAAAAAGATCCCCCTATACGGGGGATCTTTGTGTTCAGCTCCTTGCGCACTTGATTTTTTACCTGGATAATCATCATATGGATCAAAAAGGAATTGCCCACCTTTTACCGATAGTTTTAATAGGAATAATTAGTGTTTTTTTAATTTTCTTTTTTATTGTTGAACCAAATCCCTCTGAATTCTTAGGCATGGGAGAACATGTGGGTCCTCCTCCCGAGGAGCATGAAGCTCGTTTGGCCTGGTTGTCTGAAAACGTAGACAACAATGACCACAAAACTTTTGTGAAACTTGATTATGAGGTACCATCCTGGAAAGAACTTGATAAAATGAATGCCACTCTTTCTAGAAGTTACCCTACTTACATAAAAGCTACCCAAACGTATGGTACCTTGCCTAATTTAATTGAAGTTTTGTATTTTGGGGATGTTTTGAAAGATCTTGGTGTTAATACCCAGTTTATTCATGTGAACTACAGACTTAAAGGAAAAGGCCTGGAATTTTGGTATTTAGGTTATGACCAACCAAAAGATATGAGCCAGGATGAGGCAAAAAGAGCATTGGTTCATAATATATTGTTAGCTAAACAACAGGGTCTTTCTGTTGTTCTTTTTCCCGACTATGTTCAATTTGAGGATGGGGGTTTAGAAAGACATAACGTTTCAACAGAAGAATTAACTAAATATCTTACTGATGCTGCTTTGGAGTTAGCACCCCTGGCTGAGAAGTACAATGTAGATTATTTTGTACCTGTTAATCAGATTGAAACAATACTTGATAGTAACAATTATCCTGTTGAGGAAACCCAAAATATAACTAATGCTTTTTACAGCAATGTTGTCCCCCAAGTACGCAAGGTTTATTCTGGGAAGGTCTTTTACAAAATGGGTGGCTTTAGTAATTGGGAAAACTTTGATGGTATTTCTTTAGAGGGTGCTGACATATTTGGGTTCACTACTTGCAGTAGAAGCCCAACTCCAGAAATTGTTTCAAGAGAGGTTAAATTTTCAGCAACACAGGCAACAAAAATGTCCAAGGAATATGGTATCCCTT
>CAZTXE010000129.1:0-1802 GCA_964617305.1 uncultured Candidatus Saccharibacteria bacterium
TTTCCATTTTTATCAATCTTCATTCTCTCTGAAACAGAAGCGCCACCAGCATTTGTAGAGAAAGTTATTTCTGCAGGGATTGCGTTGTTCGCAGGTGTTCCGTCAATTTTTGCTTCAATAACAGCACCATCAATAAACTCATCTCCGTCATAACCTTTAAATCTCATTGTTCCTAAAACAGCATTATCATCTACTAAAGCAGGACTTGCTTCTGTACCATCTGCTTTTCTCAGAACCAATCCTGCATAAGTGGCTTCTGTATCATGATAGGCTGAAGTGGTTAAGAGTGCATTGGCAGCATCTTTCGATAATTCTAATAATGTGTCTGGACTCGTCGTTCCGATGCCGACGTTACCGCCACCAACAACCATGCTAATATCACCCGCAGAATCATAATTCAATGATAAACTAGCATCATTTTTAGACTCTAAAGCTAAATAATTCCCATTAGAATAAATATAAGAATTTGTTGGTTCAGTAGAAACAGACGCACCTCCAAAACCAATTAAAGAATTAGTCCCAGAATCTCCAATTAAAACATTCGGGGCAGAAGCACTTGTATTAATAACTAATTTTTCCCCAGGACTCGTCGTCCCGATGCCGACGTTGCCTGCATTGTCTATTAACAATCTCGTTTCTCCTGCACCAATATCATGAATACTAAATCTATCATTAGCCACCCTATTAACTCCTACTGCCCAATCACCATTATAAGTATCAAACAAAACTTCGGAATTATTTCCACTTTCTCCAGATTTAATTTTTAAATTAGTATTTCCAGAACTTGTTTCTAAATGTAACAAACTATCTGGACTCGCCGTCCCGATACCGACGTTGCCTCCATTAAAATAAGAATTTCCAGCTGTATTCAAATGAAATTTAGAAGTTTGGGAATTATCATATAGGGTTAAAGCTGCATTATTTCCATCATCTCCCATACTAAATAAAAATCTTGATTCTCCATTTGTTGTAGAAGAAAACATAACCTCTGCCCCTTGAACATCCAACTTGGCTGAAGGAGCTGTTGTCCCGATGCCGACGTTGCCACTAGGGAAAGAAACATCTGTAACGGTCATTCCACTTCTTTCAACTATTATCCAATTAGTTACTCCATCAAAAGCATCATTAATTAATCTCCCATGAAAGACCGTATCATCAGCAACTAAATCCCAATTCTTTCCATCTTCTGCTGCATCTGTATCACTCCATATTAGATTAGTGCTTGATGTTGAAGAGAGATGTAAATCTGATTTAGGACTTACAGTCCCAATCCCAACATTCCCATCATTATCCATTCTTATTCCTTGACTCTTTAAAGATAAATCATCATTCATTGGAGAAATATCCAAAGTTCCATCAGTATTAATCATCCTAATTAATTGAGTATTTGTAGCACCACCATTATCATTAATTAAAATTTGAGCATTAGTACTCCCATCTACAATCATTGTTCCTGTTGTTCCACTTACATGAAGTGCAGTTCCTGCTGCAACATTTCCATTAACTGTTCCGGGACTCGTCGTCCCGATACCGACGTTGCCTGTGCTTAAAATTGACAATTTTGCATCAGTTAAATCTGCATTTGTATCATCCCCATCAGCATTATTTAAAATATGAATACTACCAACCCCATATGTTCCAACTCTTTCTTTAACTATTGCAGATTTTATTGAACCTGTGCCACCAGTATATCCTCTAATTCCAAAACCAGTCCATTCTCCCACACCCAAATTTTTTGATGCTATGATAGGAGTTTCATTTGCAGTGGTTGTTAGTGATTCTAATTTCATAACAGGACTCGT
>CAZTXE010000130.1:0-1796 GCA_964617305.1 uncultured Candidatus Saccharibacteria bacterium
CTTTTTTAGATCATGTTGTATTCTGGATCTAAGCTGTGTATTAGCAGCCACTCCCCCACCAAGAAGAACAGATTTCACTTTATGTTTCATTGCAGCCTTCTTTGTTTTTTCTACTAAAACATCTACTGCTGCTGCTTCAAATTCACAAGCCAGGCTTTCAAGTTCAAAATCTCCTTTTTCAACAATACGCATTACTGCAGTTTTTAGACCGGAAAATGAAAAATCAAAATCATCATCCTTAATTTTGGGTCTTGGAAGTCTCCCTAACATTTTGTTATCTGTACAACTTCCCGCAATCTTTGATAATGCAGGACCTCCAAGATATTTCTTTATATTTAATAACCTTGCTGTTTTATCAAAGGCCTCACCTGCAGCATCATCAAGTGTACCCCCAAGAAACTCAAAATCACCATGATCCTTCATAAGGATAAGATCTGTATGACCACCACTCACAATCAAAACAATGGCTGGAAATTGAGGTTCAGTGTCTGCTGCAATATCAACCCAGTTTGCATACATATGCCCTACAAGATGATTCACTGGTATTAAGGGTTTGTTTGTAGCTAATGCTAAAGACTTTGTAGCTGCAACTCCAACAACAAGAGACCCTATAAGACCAGGTCCTACTGTAACAGCTAAGGCATCAACATCTTCAATTGTCATCTTTGCAAGATTGAGAGTATCTTCAATTACAGGAACTATTGATTCCACTTGCTTACGAGCGGCAACTTCTGGAACAACACCTCCTGTTTTTTCATGCAAATCAGCAGAACTTGCAATTGAAGAAGAAATTAAATGTACACCATCTTCTACAATCGCTGCTGCTGTTTCATCACATGAGGACTCTATAGCTAGTATTTTCATCGTTGGAATTGTAACACAAGGATAATGTTTATTGACCAGGGGCTAATACCTTTTTAGCCTCTGTGAGAGCATCAGCAACAGTCATATCAAGATCATCATCCAATATAGAATTGATTGCTTTAGCAAGTTCTGTTTCCTGAAGTCTATTTCCAGAACGTCCTGCAATTTCAGCACTTCTTGCATATGGAGCTGTATCAAGAACTGGCGCCAAATATGGATCAAGATCTAGTTCAGATGCTATAGAAGTTAAACTAAAGGCTGTACCAAATGGCCTAACAGAAGAAGCTTCCTGATGCATTGCTAACTGAGCCTCTTCAGAGGACATATAGTCTATGTAGTTCCAAGCATCTTTCTTATCATCTGCATTTTTTGGAACAACATAAGACCAATAGCTTCCCCAGGTAATAGGTGCCTCAGGGTTTGCCTGTGGAGGAACAGCTACACCAAAATTAAGAGTTGGGTTAGCAGCAATAATATCTAGAATTTGCCAACTTGGAACAAAGATCATAGAAACCTGTCCGTTTACAAAAGCAGTTGTGGCTTCTGGAAAATCAGATCTCCAAACTTTGTACTCTCGCATAAGATCAAGATAAAAATCCATTGCATCTTGTGCAGGTACTGAATCTATCTGCTGTGGGATACGAACACCTGTTTGTGCCCACATAAGACCCAGAATATCTGAAAAATGAGCGATGTTATCAGCCGAACCAACAGCAGCACCAGCACGAGTGATTTGACCTTCTGATCCTTCTTCTAACACAGTCAAATCAATAGCAAGTCTACGAAACTCTTCCCAAGCAGTAGGAGCTGAAACCTGACCTACCTCTTCAAAATGATCTTTATTATAAACAAGAACTAAACCATCATAGTACGCAGGGACTGCGAAAACATTTCCACCAAACACAGAATCAGCAGAAGCAACAGGATAAAAC
>CAZTXE010000131.1:0-1785 GCA_964617305.1 uncultured Candidatus Saccharibacteria bacterium
TTCAATAGATTATCAACACACTTCTTGATTAATCCTTTGGTGGCATAGTTTACAATGATTACTGAAATCTTTGGCATCGTGAAAAATTATATCATACCGTACTCAAAGTTATTTTTTGCATCAGCAAGCGGCGTTAACATATTGTCTTTGTCAGAAACAATTGGATCTTCAATCCCCCAATCAATACCAACATCAGGGTCACTCCATATAAAACCAGAATCAACTTCTGGGGCATAATCATTAGTTGTCTTGTACATAACCAGTGACTCTGGGCTCTTTACAACATAGCCGTGAGCAAAACCAACAGGTATATACACAAGATGACCATTTTCAGCGCTCAAGGAGAATTTCTGCCACTCACCAAAGGTAGGAGAATTCTTTCTCACATCAACAACAACATCAACAATTTCACCTTGTAAGCAGATAACAAACTTACCCTGAGATTTGGGTTTCATTTGAAAATGCATACCTCTTAGAACATTTTGGGTTGAGTATGCAATATTATCTTGTACAAATTCTTCCTTAAAACCTAACTCTGCTAAAGCCTTTTTTTGAAAGATTTCCAAAAAGTAACCACGTGAATCTTCAAAAATACGAGTCTTAAGCAAAAATGGCTCAGAGGGATTAACTTTGTCTGTATTGGGTTGTATGATTTCAAAATTCATATTCCAATAATACAGGAAAAAACCATAGAAATACTAACTGCCCCATAATTCAAACAGACGTTGTTGGATTTTGAAAGCATCTAGACCTATAATGCTCACAGAACGTCAGATTAAAAGCTATGTAGAGATTATGAGGAGAGCACAATGGCACTTTCGCCGGCACAGCAAGATACTGTCACAAGAACGGTTAGAGATTATGGCCCTATTTCCGCAACTAGTGCCTATAACTCGCTTGTTACGGCAAAACAAGCAATGGGGGAAACTCCTAAAAGTGTGGGTAATTGGCTCAGACAAAATTCTGGTGATAATGAGCAATTCACCCAAAGTAAGCAGGGAAAAACAACTGTTTATGGGATTAATGCACAGTATCAACTTGATACTACGCCTGACCCGCCAGAAGAATGGCCTGAAGAACTCTGGGAGGCAGTATCAGACACGTGAATATTGTTTTATGACTGGAGGTAGCTATGGACCAAGTCTTTGTTATGTTTGAAGAACGCACTAAAGTTCTTGCTAGAGTAAATGGCATGATTACTGATTTCTCGGAGCAAGAAAAAACCCACTTGAAAGATTTAGAAACTGCCGGCTATATTGAATGGGTCGCAGATAGGTGGCAAAAAACCCAACGTGGAAAAGACGCCCTGGAACCAACAGGAACATCATATGAATAAAAAACAGATGCAGGATCACTATCAATTAGTCCTGCATCTCGGTTTTTAAAAGATTTTTAGGTCTGAAAGCGCATTTAAAAACTCTAATTGTCTATCAGTAGGATGTACTTCTTGTCTTTTCTCTTTTAAGAATTTTAGTGTTTCTTCTAATTTCATGTTCTTCTTTAAGATAAAATATGCTGCAACTAGAGTAGGGGATCTACCATGTCCTACTTGGCAATGCACATATACTTTTTTATTATCCTTTACTACTGAATCAATTAAATCTACACCGAGTTTTGTTTGAAGAGGTGTTGGGGGATACCTATCCTCAACAGCAAGCTTTAGATGTACAGGAATATCATGTGGTATTTCCTTGTGTTCTAGTCTTATATCAATATCTGCATATACATCAAGTTCCTTTAGTTTTTCCCAATGATATTCTGAATGCTTTTCACAGCACATACTAC
>CAZTXE010000132.1:0-1759 GCA_964617305.1 uncultured Candidatus Saccharibacteria bacterium
CCCAACAACAAAACCTACTCTAGGTGTCAACATCCAGCCTAACGTGAATACAGTGGGTGATAAATATCCAACTACACAACTTTTCGAAAACTAAAAACCATGTGCTAGAATCCCAGCATGATAAATATGTATGTAGGAAATCTCCCAAAGGATTTTGTTACTAGAGATCTATTCAACCTCTTTGATGAGCACGGATGGGTAGATTCATTATTTATTGTAGATGATCCGGAAACTAGAGAAAGCAAAGGCTTTGGATTTGTTCAGATGCCAGATGAAGATGCAAAAAAAGCAATTAAGGCAGTGAATGGGAAAAAGGTCAAAGGCATGACTTTACGCGTTGAAGAAGCAAGACCTCAAGAAGATAAAAAAGACAAAGACTAAATTACTCCATCTCATTTGGATTTATAAAAACCACAACCTCATCATTACCAAAGATTAGATAATCCAGGTGCGCAGCTTTTTCTCTAAGAGCTCTATCAACACCTTGTTGTACAACTGTTTGTAAGATACTCTCCTTCATTTGTGCAAAAAGATTATCTGATTCTAGATCTATAGATAAGACCTCAATGCCCTTACCATCAACTTTTGGCGTAGAAATAACTTCAATTTCTGTACCATCTGAAACCTCAATATCTGCAGTAAACGCACCAGGTTCCAAGTCAACCTCAACAGAAACAATTGAATAACCCATGGCCTCTCTGCCAACAACATGCTGCTTGGCCATTTCATTTATTTGAGATTCGGGAAAACTAACTCTTATGGAATTTCTCAATGTTGGGGCCCTCATTTGAGAACGCTCTTCTATAGTTTTTCTTGTGCGTTCCTTTGTAGTGCTACCACTGTTGTTAAAGAGGTTTGCCTTTGAACCAACACCCAAAACTTCCTGGGCTTCTTTGGCAACCTTTTTTAATTCACCGGGTCTATCAGAATAATAATAGGTACCACCTGCAACAAATAATCCAATAAGTAAAACCAAAGGTGCTAGATTATATAAAGTTATTGGTTTTACTTTTTTACTAACCATTAAAAACCTAGTCTAGAAACATTGAGAGAAATGAATTAATCAGGGATGTTACTACAGCAAATAGTAGAGCTATCCAAATAGTAGATAATTCAAAACCCGGAACTAGCATAGCCGTCACGTAAACAAGGCTTGCATTTATTACAAAGGTAAACAGTCCTAAGGTAATAAAGTTAATAGGAAGTGTTAGAAATACAAGTACTGGACGTACAAATGCATTTAACACACCTAATACAATAGCAACTATCACGGCAGTAAGCAGGGCGTCAACAATAACACCCGGAATAAGATAGGCAGCTACTAAAATTGATACTGTGGATATGATTATTTTTATAAGAATTTTCATAACTTAATAATAGGGTTTTTTACGATATAATGTCAACGTCGGCCACAAAAACAAACCAAGAGAGGTGAGTGCACAATGCTCGTAAGTCAGGTGGACACAATTATCTTCACTACCTTGGTAGTTAGAAAAACCAGAAAAAAAACTGTCTGGTTGCTCTTAGGATACCAAGAAGGAAATACCGAGAATGTGGTAGGTATGTTCCACGACAGATTTCCAAACCAGTATTCTGCACTGAAAAGAGAATCCTTCAGGCACGTGGTGCAATCACTGACAGACAATCAGCAAAAAAACGCGTTTTTTACTTGTTTGAGTTGAGTTTGAGTTTCAGTTTGCTATTTGAGTTTACTGTTTGTATTTTTGCATTTGCGTTTGCAATTGCTTTCGAGAATCAT
>CAZTXE010000133.1:0-1750 GCA_964617305.1 uncultured Candidatus Saccharibacteria bacterium
ATGCACTTCCTCGTTGGAAATGCTGGTGCCACAGAAGCCATGACTATTCTCAATAGTGGAAATATAGGTGTCGGCGACACCTCTCCAAAAGCCGGTTTGACAATCGGAGATGATACTCTTGCGACACATTCTATCGGAGCGGATGATCTCTATGTCAAAGGAAACTTGGAAGTCGACGGAGACGTCTGGCTCGGAGACAGCATGACGCTGGATGATGTGACGATTACAGGAGTCCTTGATGTTCAGGGGGAAATGTCCTTGGGCAGTGGGGATTTGGATATGACAAATAATGCTATATTAAATATTGGAGCTGCAGGAACGGACTTCACCGCCACTGGTGGTCTCACTTTGGCAGATGATTTGACCTTTGCCACAGGCGTGAGCGCTGATAAGATTTTGGACGAAGACACCTTTACTTCTAACTCTGCAACCGCACTCGCTACTCAACAATCGATTAAAGCCTACACTGGAGCGGTTACAGCTGGACAAGATGAACTGAGCGAACTCCTTGATGTAACTATCACCTCAGCCGCTGCGGGAGATTTTTTGAAACATAATGGAACAAAATGGATTGATGCCACTATCATCGCAGCTGATATCCCTGACATCTCTGCGACCTACTCACCTCGAGCAGGAAACGCCAACCTCGTAACGGTTGGAACGATTGCAACGGGAACCTGGCAAGGAACAGCGGTGGCTGATACTTACATTGCGTCATCAAGTGCTTGGAATGCCAAAATGGACAATGTCGTTGAAGACACCACACCGCAACTCGGTGGAAACTTAGACGTTAATGGAAAACAAATTACCTCTGTTTCAAATGGCAATATTACTTTGATGCCAAATGGAACGGGAAAGGTGGGAATTGGGGTTGCAAATCCTCTTGCAAAATTAGATGTTGATGGAGCTGGTTATTTTTCAACTAATTTAAAAATTGGCGGAGGAACCGGAATATATGTTGCAGGAGTTTCAAGACATATTAGACCCACTGGAAATAATAAAGATTTAACATTATCAGCAAGAGCTTCTGATGGAAGTTATCCTACTCAAATTTATTTAGATCCAAGTGGGAACGTCGGTATCGGCACCACTGCCCCTACCGCTCAACTCCACACACAAGGAAATCTCTCAACAGCCTTAACTGGAACCGTTACCGTCACTGCCGCCTCAGCGGCTGTTGTGGGAACTGGAACCGCGTTTGATACTGCTCTTGCTGTCGGAGATGCAATTAAAGTTGGCAGTGAAACCTTTACGGTATCCGCCATTGCGGATGCCACACACCTTACACTGGATTCCAATCATGTTGCCGGCGCCACAGCCGCGACAGCTTACGCTGATTCAGCGTTATTAAAAATTGACACTGGAGATTCTGTGAACACATTTATTGTTCAATCAGATGGAAAAGTGGGAATTGGAACAGATACACCGACAAAAACACTTCACCTCAAGCAAAATTCTAGTGAAGCGTACATAAGTCTTACAAATGGGGCGGCTCAACTTTACCTTGGAGATGTTAATGACTACTCCTCTTCTATTTTGCTTAATAATGGTCAAATTCGATTTGGACGAGATGGTGCTTCTGGCGGAGCCTATTCCTACAATAATGACTCTGGTATGTATTCTCAAATAGCCAATAGTTTCTGGATTCATGGTGGATCAAATGGTCCACATGGTGATGCTTTAATGAGGGATTTATCAAACGAAACAGGAAGTTCTGTAAAAGGAGGTTTGCGAGTAAATACTATTTTCT
>CAZTXE010000134.1:0-1715 GCA_964617305.1 uncultured Candidatus Saccharibacteria bacterium
TTGTTAGGAGCAGGGAGGATATACGATACACCTGCCTATGATTTGGTAAAAACCTTTTTTGCTACTCAATAATATAGATTTATTGTAAACAAAGATCCCCCTAATGGAGGATCTTTTAGTTTGCCAGTTATATATTTATTTTATCGTGTTACATCAATTGTTGCACTAAGTTCTGCATTAGGTGAGGCTATTGTAATTCTCCCACTGCTTCCAGTTGTTGATATGTCATATCCAGTGTCATAGCTCGAACAACTAGTCCAGCTTCCTTCTGTGGGATCTACGGGCATCTCAGCAATATATGTATCTACTAACTCAGAACAAATATCTATTTCTCCTGAACCACTACCTAAGTTTGTTGCTGTACCTGTGATACCTGTAGGAAGAGACCCGCTATTATCTGCAGCATATTGGTGTACTGCGTTTAGTATTGCGTTGACATCACTTCTTCTTTGGGTGTTATTAGCCTGTTTGAATTGCCTCGATGGGTTAATTGCGACAAGAACTATTGCCAACAGAATAGTCAAAACACCAATAACTACCAATAACTCGATAAGAGTGAAACCTTCTACGTCACATCCGTCTTTTGTTTTTCGAAAGTATTTTTTCATAATGTTTAGTTCTTGTTCACCTCCTTCATTCTTCTAGTAATTTTCCTGTTGTAATAACAACACAAAAAATACCATTATGTTCTTTTTATGATTAACTTTGGGGGTTTGGATAATATCCATGTGCGTAGATTATGCCAGAATCATAGTCGAATCTCTATCCTTTCTGGATCCTGAACGATAAGAAAGTTAGAATTAACCCAATGAGTGAAAGAACCTGCCCTAAATGTGAAAAGTCCCTTGGTGCCTATGATCATTTCTTTTGTTCCGTTTGTGGAAAGAAACTTCCTAAAGAACTTGTTAGAACTCCACGTCCATTGCGATTAAGAACGTTCCTTTTAAAAAATGAAAAACATAAAAGAGGTGCCAACCTACTTCTTTTAATCAAAAACAAGAATTTTTTGTATGCCGCGGGTCTACTGATTGTAATACTAGGTGTTATTTTTGGTATTTATAAAACAGGGGTTGTAGATCTTATATTGTTAAAACTAAAACAGCAAAATCTAGATACATTTATGCAACCAGAGGAAAAAACTGGTAAGAGTAATTTTTTGGATCTTCAGACCTCAATTAAGGTTTCATCCTTTGGTGAATATACATTTGCTTCCTACATACCGGCCGATACAGCTATATATTTTGAAGCTTTTGATCTTGCAAAAATTTCCTCTTATTTTGAGGGTGATGAGGAAATGTCAGAATTATTCTCCAGATCTCAACTTCTCTTGGAGGAGAGCTTTGTGGGTGCTTATTTGACTGAAACTAGTGATTGGCTTTTTGTCTTTGTTCCAAAGGATACAGAGCTTGTTAAAAAGGTACTGGAGGATATTGAGCATGAGGAGTGGAGGTTAGAAGTGATAGAAGACCGTTTGTTTGTAACAAAGGAAGAAGATAGCTTTAATTTAATAGATAAGGTGACTGGAAAGATTGAACCTAGCCTTGCGTTAAATCCTGAATATATAAAAAAGATTCAGAGCCTCCCTGCTGAGCAAGGTTCCGTACAGGTTACCTTTATGACGGATAGTGCAAAGGAAACATTAAGAAACTCCTTAGGAGGACTTGATCAAGAAATGATTGGTTATATAAATGAAGTAATAGGTAGCCAGTTTGATA
>CAZTXE010000135.1:0-1699 GCA_964617305.1 uncultured Candidatus Saccharibacteria bacterium
TTATCTGAGTATCTAGATAACTGTGTGATCATACATTCGTATATTGAATAGATAGCTAATACAGGTATTTTAGATCTCCCCTGACCTTTAGTGCCTTCATGATGCCTTCTCACAATGTCAATTACATCCGAAATTGGGTAGGTCTCCCTTACATCTAGAGGGTTTATAATCGCAGTGCTTTCTTCTCTAAGCAGAATAAGTCTTTGTAGTAGGTATACTAAACTGTCAAATGGGTTCACATTATCATTCTGTATTTTATCAAGTATGTAGAGAAAAGACTTTTTAACGTTCGTATTTCTAATTGCACCTGGATAGCTTAAATTATAAGGAGCATTCTGCTCTAAGGACCTTGTTAACCACCCAGCCTCTTGCATGGTTTTCAAACCTTTGGATTTTAGAAACGGGGTAACAACATTTGTGTCTAAGACTCTTCCAGAATATCCATTTTCCATTTTTGATTGGTGATTTCGGATATCTTGATCTGGAGACACGGTTTTTTTAAGCAAACTTGTCAATGTAACATTCATAACTGCTGAGGACGTTTCTACTCTATCTGCCAAAGTGTCCAGATGATTTAAAACTCTATCATCGACAAATGAACTATCGGAAGTTAAATCATTGAGATTACTCCCAGTTAGAGCTCTATCGTATGCTTCTTTTAACTTACTTACGTATTCGTTGCTCATATATTACTATTCTACCCCGAACTGATTAAATATCTCTCTAGCGAGGTTTTGAACAACAGGTATAGCGACAGAATTCCCTACTTGATTATACAAAGCTCCATTAGAACTGACTCTCTTGAAGTTTTCAGGAAATCCCATTAGTTTATAACACTCGTTGATGGTAAGTTTACGAACTCGCTTATCATTGTAGATCCAAAATCTACCTGTAGGCTCTTGTGAAGGTAATGTCGGGTGAGTTCCTTCTATATGGTAGATTCTATTTGGCTGCTTATGAACTCTAGAAAGATGTTCAGTATTAGGACGAACACCACTTTTTCTTATGGGTTTGTTTCTGTACCCAACGAACATCAAACCACTTTTTTGTTTCTTCCAAATATCTTCAGGTAAAATTGTATATTCACTTTCTTCTAAATAATGAAAATCCCCTGTTTTATCCAGGATGTCTTTAATATAGACATTAGGACTGTCATGTTTAAGTTTTGCAAAGTCAAAATAGCCTTTTTTTGTTGCTACTATATATATTCTTTCTCTATTCTGTGCTAAACCAAAGTCTTTTGCATTTAGTACCTTCCAGTTAGGGTAATACCCAGCATCCTCTAAACTTCTCAATATAACCTTTAGTGTACGGCCATTGTCATGGTTCTTAAGATGCTTAACATTCTCTAGGAATATGATAGAGGGACTCTTCTCTTTGACTATCTCCATTATATTAAAGAATAATGTTCCTCTAGTATCGTAAAAACCTTTTTGATGGCCGCTAATGGAAAACGGTTGGCAGGGAAACCCGGCGCACAAAATGTCGTGGTTGGGTATGTCTTTGGGGCTAATCTGGGTAACATCCCCTGCAGGGGTCTCACTAAAGTTTTCTTCATATGTTTTTGCACACTCTGAATCTATTTCGGAGGAGAAAACACATTTTCCTCCCGTATTTTCAAATGCTATCCGTATACCCCCTATACCTGAAAATAGATCAATAAACTTAAAGTTTTTACTAAGCATATTTTTATAATACA
>CAZTXE010000136.1:0-1651 GCA_964617305.1 uncultured Candidatus Saccharibacteria bacterium
ATTTCCATCATTATCTGTAATAGTTATAAGTGTGTTATTAAAACCTGCGGTAATATAAATCTTACCGGTTGTAGGTATTTCTCTTTTACTTTTTCTTCTTTTCTTTGTTGTTGGTTTTGCCATAAATTTCCTTTATTTCTTAGCGATCTTTCTTTTCAAACCTCCTACGGTCTTTTTCTTACCTTTTCTTGTTCTAGCATTTGATCTTGTTCTTTGTCCTCTTACGGGAAGACCTTTCTTGTGCCTAAAACCTTTGTAACTTTTAATATCAATTAATCTTTTAACGTTTTGGCTTACAATTCTCTTTAACTCCCCTTCAACGGGTATTTGAGCTTCATCGATTGCCTTTCTAATACTTGCAACCTCAGCCTCTGTTAAATCCTTCACTCTAGTGTTTCCATCTACCTTTGCAGCTTTAAGTAAGTTGCTAGAAGTATTAGGGCCAATTCCAAAAATATATGTAAGTGCTATTACTACTCTCTTTTGTATTGGAATATCTACTCCAGAAATTCTTGCCATTACCCTTGCCTTTGCTTGTGTTTTGGATTAATACAAATCACATACAACTTACCTCGTCTACGAACGAGTTTGCAGTTGTTACACATTGTTTTTACTGATGCATTTACTTTCATTTTTGTGTTTCTAAAACTTCTCCTGGGCGGTAACGGAATGTTATTCTTCCTCGGGTTAAATCATGAGGTGAGAATTCTGCTTTAACCTTGTCACCAGGCAGAATTCTAATCCTGAACTTACGAATTTTACCAGATATTGTGGCTAGTGCAACCGTTTCATCCGTAAACTCAATCTTAAATAGACCTCCTACGAGGGCCTCTGTGACTATTCCATCTCTTGTTACAACGTTTTTAGTACTCATAGTGTGCAAATATAATCCGCCTGTTTTAAAAGGCGGAAAAAAAATAAAGACAATACTGTTTTTTCCTTATTTACAGGCCAAATTCTAACAAAATATGGTTTAAGAGTCAACGGAATCACTTTAGTTCACAAGTGTAATAACAAACGGCAGCTGCCTTCTTACAAGGGCTTTTATCACATCCTACACCACACTCATTAAAGCTACCCCCTCTACGTTCACAATCGGCTCTATTACGGTGAATATTAGTACTTGATGTACCATACACCTCTCTATCATTACCCTCTACCTTTCTAAAAACTATTAGTCCTATAATACACAGCGCAGCGAAGAAAAGGCCAAGGTGCAAAATCATTTTTTTATTGTCTCTCCACCACATTCTAATTTTTTGTATAGGGTTTAAATTTAATGTATTCATATTGTTAATATCCTAGGACCTTCCTTTGTTACAGCTACGGTGTGTTCAAAGAGACCCGCAAGCGAACCATCCGCAGTAACAATGGTCCAATCATCATCTGCAATTTCTAACTCTGGTTCACCTTTTTGATAAATGATTTCTATGGCAAATACCATGCCCTCCTTTATCTCAACACCCTGACCAGGAACTCCATAACCAGGCACATAGGGATTTTCATGTAGCTGTTCCCCAATACCATGTCCGACTAAGTCCTTAGAAACAGTATAACCTACATTTTCTATGGTTTCCTGCATAGCATGGCCAACATCACCTAGTTTGTTACCTACTTTAAAGGCCTTAATTCCCTTATCTAAGGCACTTTT
>CAZTXE010000137.1:0-1635 GCA_964617305.1 uncultured Candidatus Saccharibacteria bacterium
GCAACAGGGCCTAGTTCATCCACAAGTTCCACAAGTTTTGGGTCTTTTTCGAAACCGGCCGGTACTGCACCCGCCAAATTTAGATTTCTTAACCCTTCAATAAGTGGTGTTGGGTCAGGGTTATGAAATAATATATACGCTGCATTAGTGTTTGTTTCCTTAAAGTAAGGATTATAAATACTCATTCCTCTATTATTAGCTTCACTATGAAACCTTGCCATTATTTTTGTATTTTCATTTATCATCTGGCTCTTTCTTTTCAAATTAGTTAACCACTTTATAAAAGTTTAACATGAGATTTATTTTTGTATTGTTGGATAGTTTGGATGGATGGAAACTAAAAGGTACCCGTTGCTGTTATCTTGGGTACCTTGTAGGTAGTGCTAATAAGCTCAAGGTTTTTTCGCCTAACTTGCCGGTGCGGCCTTGATGCGCGTTCTCAAACTGGGGTCCATGTAGTCTGGAGGGAATACTTCCACAGTGTATTTACCACCGTAGCATCTCCAAATTGCTATAGCCGCTGCATTAGTAGCCGCTCTAGCTTTGGCCTGAGTTTCTTCTTCTTCTCGGTTTTCATAGAAGAAGGCTGTGGTGATCTTCCCAAATATCATGTCTCGGGGTCGGGTTCTCTCCGTGGGGCTGACGTGTGGGTAGGCATGAAACATAGTTGCTTCCATTCCCATTGCCGTAGCCATTCTTTTTTCCACGGAGTCCTCAAGTTGTACTAATTTTTCTTGAGAAGTTTCGTGGGGTACACCAGAGATATCTATCATTGGCATTGTGATTTCTCCTTTCAAAATGCTCCAGATTTAGTGTTTTTGTGATTATCACATAACCTTGAGGCCCAGTCAAACTATAGGCCCTTAAGACATTCAAAAAAGAGTTTTCACATGGAGTGGCGCGAGAATATTATCTCTTAGTCAATGATAGCAAATTGACATAATATAATGCTAATTGTAATATATATTTGTTGGCGGGTGTTATGGAGCTGCTTGGTAACCAATCCACTGCATAACCATATTTTACCTTTATAGGTCCCCGTCTTTTCTAATGGAAACATTTTTTTGTAAATACAAAAACCCCCGCTATGCGAGGGTTTCTGTTATCTTTGTGCCCAAAGAAGATTACTTTACCTGCCAAGGTTTGTGCATGTGTTTACCAAAGGGAGGTTTTTCATCTGGATGTTCTTCGTGCCATTGTTTCATTTCTTCCATTCTTGCTTCCTTTGCTTCTATTCTTTCACTTATTTCATCATCTGTTAGACCTCTTTCTCTCATGTGTTCTATCATATTTTCTTTCATATGCTCCCACATGTCTTCTCTTGTAATACCTTTTTCTTCAAGAAGTTCTTTAAGAGTTCTATTTTCCATAGCTTCCCTTAGTTCTTCTACAGTTATACCTATGAAGTCTGCTTTTTCCTGGAGTTTATTTTCTCTATGAGCTTGTCTGTCTTCTGCATTAGGACCCTGTCCATCTAGGCCGAATGCAAACACCTCTGTTTGTGAAATTGCAACATAACCTACTAGTCCTGCTAATACGAGGGATAAAACTAATAACTTTTTCATTTAAAACACCTCCTTTGAGTTTATTTAGTACTGCTATTTATACAGTCTAGGAGGTAGTTTTCTTTCAAAA
>CAZTXE010000138.1:0-1615 GCA_964617305.1 uncultured Candidatus Saccharibacteria bacterium
CTGCAAAACCACCAAGGGTAATAGCTGTTAGCAATGGGTCTTTGTCTGCGGACATTATCCCTATGTAGCCTGAAAGAAGTGTTGCTACCCAATAAAAAACGGCGATCCTTCTTCTTCCCCAACCTTTTTGTAAAAGTAGGTGGTGCAAATGTCCTCGATCTCCTTTTAGAGGAGAGTTACCGCTTAGTATTCTTCTTAGGATTGTGACAACACCATCTAAAAATGGTACCAGAAGTACAATCAGTGCTGTTGCAATCTTTGCCTCAGTTAAGGTAGAAATTGTAGCTAGAGATATTCCTGCGGTTATTGCTCCAAATCCCCACATAATCTTTGCAGGGTACCAAGAGTAGGGAAGAAGGCCGAAGCTTGCTCCTGCAGTTATTGCTGCTAAATTAACCATATTTTGCTGTTCTATTGTCAGTGGTGTTTCTCGCATTGTGATCACTGCAATCACTACGGCGGCAATCCCGACCATTCCAGAGTATTGTCCATCCACGCCATTTGCCCAGGAAAGCAAATTCATAATCCATAACATCCAAAAGATAGTAAATCCAATTGCAATTGGAAGTATTGCTGTTCCTAAAAGGTTAAATTTTAGGGCATCTAGATGAATAATCCCGTTAAAGGGGTTACTTATAAATTTAATTTGAACTCCAGCTATTATTATTGGCAAAATAACTAATATTTGTAAGCCAAATCTAATAAAAGGATTTTCCAGTTTTTTGAGTTTGGAAATGGGTTTTGTATTTTGAAGATCGTCTGCAAAACCTATTATGGCTGCCAGTACCATTGATATAAGAAGTCCAACCACAGTAGGAGTAAGTTTTGTGAAAAACAGAGCTGCTACTAGAACACCCAATGTGAAGATAACTCCTCCTCCACGTGCAGAAGGCTGTGTGAGTATCATTCCTGGATGATTGTGTTTTTGGGGATCTGTGACAACTCCCTTTTCTTTGATTTTTTCCATAAGTTTAGGGGTTGCGAAATAAACTACAAGGAAGGACACAAGGATAGGAGCCATCAAATTTAGATATTCTGGCTTAATGATTGGTTTAAAAGGAGAAGATGCCACTATTATTGTTCTGACTATTGCATAACTTAGAAGTAGGTTACACAAAGTAGTGAAGGCGTACATCAAAGTTGTTCCGTATCTCAGGTAGAACTTTTTCATAAAATAGATTAAAACAACCGAACAAGATGTAATCAGTGCCATTAAAGCTGGTAGTACAAATATGTGGACTCTGGTAGTTAATTGTTGTGTGCCCCAGGGCATCGTATACCATAAAGGTATCAATTTATTTAAGTATTCGAATCTAAGTAAAAGATAGGCAGATCCAAATGCAATAAGCCCAAAGTTAAACCCAAAAACTTTTACAAAGGTGGTGGTTAGATTTTTTTTAATGTTGTCCATTTTTAACCGTTGGTTCTTACCTTGGGGGTATGATACAAGTCACTCATTCTTTTTCCAAGAAACATCCTTGTATATGCATCCAACCAAGGTACAAGAGAGAATGTTAACAAGTTAATTATAATCAAAGGACCCTCAACTATGTTTATTACTAGTTTTTTTAGGAAATGCCAGTTTTTGGGCATTGGTTTTACTATCTTAGTTCTA
>CAZTXE010000139.1:0-1528 GCA_964617305.1 uncultured Candidatus Saccharibacteria bacterium
TAGAGCAAAGAGGAGTCCTTGCATTGCATGAAATCTTACAAATTTGTTTTCTTTTTCCATCATAAAGATGGCAAGGCTAGTAAAGAGTCCGATGAAGGGCAAGTACGATAACATTGCTTCAGTATTTTCATCTAATTTATACGGTTTCCCGTTATTATTGATTGAATTTGTTGTTTCTGGCATGTCTAAATATTATCACTTTGTTTGGGCCTCGTACATTTGTTTTATCTCTTTAATAGTAGTTGTTTGTTTAGGTTTCTTATCGTCTCTATATTTGATCATCCTAGGAAATCTTAGTGCATAGCCTGCACTATGTTCTGATGATTTGGATAGTTCATCTGCAGCAATTTCTACAACAATTTCAGGTTTTGTCCATACATCACAATCATATTTTGATCCAATATCAGTACCTGCGGCCTTGTTTGGTATAGCAAGTAAGTCACATCTTTTTTTCAAGTTATGCCATCCTTCATCAGTTAAACCTGATCCTACCTTTGTTATTGTTTTGAATTCCCCATCTTTCTCATCCCAGAGTCCTACAAGAAATCCTCCGATTCCAAATTTAGATCTAGCTCCTCTTCCATGGTAATAACCAAGAATTACACATTCTACAGTGTCATTAAGTATTTGCTCTTCCAGTTTTTTGAGTTTGACCCACTTAAAGTTTCTAGCTCCTGCTTCATACGGGGAATCAACTTGTTTTATCATTACCCCCTCAAGCCCCTTATCCATTGCTTCTTTGTGCCAGGTTGCTAATTCTTCAGGATTTGTAGTTTGAATGTTGGTATCTATCTGAATAACATCATTGGGTTTAACAATCTTTTTTAGCATTTCACGTCTTTTGACAAATGGTGTATCCACAAGGGATTTACCATCAAGGTAAATTAAATCAAAGACCATATACTTAAGAGGAATATCTTTTGCAGCTTGAGTAATCCCATGTTTTCTCTTTCTTTGGATGGTTTCTTGGAAAGGTAGAAACTCTCCGGTGTCCTTGTTGTAACCTATTGCTTCACCATCAAGAATTACGGATTTGGCATCTAGGTGTTGATTAGCTGCTGCAATGATATCTGGGAACTGATGTGTGGTTTCCTCTAAATTTCTAGTGAAGGTTTTTATAAAGGTCATTTCTTTTTGTACATCAAACATTCCTTGTTGTTCAAAGCTAGCAACTTCCATCTTTTTATCTTTATCCATGTGGAGTTGTGTTCTTGTGCCATCAAATTTGTATTCGACCCATACCTCATTCATTTTCTCAATTATCTCTACAGGGTTATCTAATCTTGACGCCATTTGTGCATGCACAGGAACTCCAACTTCCATATCAACTTCTGATAGTCCATCAAGACCCTTGGCCTTTATCCTTTCAGCAATACGGCCGATGTCAGGATGAATTCTATATTTTGATTCTATTTGTTTTTTGAGTTCCTTTGGTGCTTTTTCTCCACCATTTACAAATTGGGCAAGAGCATCAACAACTGTTAGCTCTGTGAAACCTAACCTAGTTGTACCCAAGATTATGCGTACA
>CAZTXE010000140.1:0-1517 GCA_964617305.1 uncultured Candidatus Saccharibacteria bacterium
CAAGAGGCTTCTGTCATAGAGCCCATTGTCCCGTCATTACCGTTTCCACTTGTGTCGTAAGTTGTGGTGGTACCTGTATTTTCATCAAATTTCCAATGTGCAACAGGAGCATTGCAGGTACTTGTATCTCCTGGCACGCAGTATTCCCGTGCAGATGAAGAATTAGCCGTTGTACCGTCACTTGCAGTAGAAGTTGCTCCAAATACAGCTGCTTTTCCTTGGTTGTATTCTGCTTTAATTTGTTCTGCGGTTAATTCAAACTGATATACCCTAAAGTCATCAATCTCCCCATCGAAGTTATTATCTGTGCTACCGCCAATTAAGAGGTTACTTGCATTGTCCACCACAGTTCCCACACCATTTGTTGAAGATCCCTTATATACACCATCTACATATATTGATATTTCATCATCACTGTCATCAGTCCATGCTAATGCTACATGATGCCATTGGCCAATATTTAAGGCAGAGCTTACAGTTAAGGTGGCATTTGTGGTTGCAAGATTCACGCTACCTCTTAAGTCAACTTTCCCGGCCGACTCACTTTGTGTTCTTAAAAAGTATGCTGCTGCCTTTTCTAGGATTTCTCCTTGATCACCTTCTCCATCCGAGTCAACATTTATCCATGTTGAAAAAGTAAATCCAGAGGAAAGACCATTACCAAAGTCTATAGAGTCGTCATTTGTAATAGTTACTACATCATCGGTGCTATCAAAATCAAGAGCCTTACCAAATTTACCAGATTCCGATCTTGTTGCTGTTGAAGTACCGTCTAAGGTTGTACTTTGAGAACCTGCGTTGCACACATCATTTGTACCACCACTACATGTATTATCTGCACCCTCGTCAAACTTCCACCAGCCTACAGCACTCCCAATAGGGGATCCTGGTGCAGGATGTCCTGCATTCATATCCTCAATTATTTGAGAAGCTGTTCTGGCGTAATCGTAGATTCGGACATCATCTATGACACCATCGTATAATTCGAATTGTGCATTATTTCTTCCTCCCACACAGAACTCTGTGGTTGAGTCTGTGCTGGAGCTTAGTGTATCGGTGTCTATGTTGGTGCTGACCTCTGTACCGTTTACATAAAAACTTACTGTACCACTGTCAAAAATTGCTACAACATGGTGCCATGCGCTTGCTGTGAGGACGTTATCCGTGGTATATACCTTCAGATGATCTGAGGTAAGGGTGGTGATGTATTCAAATCTAAGTTTTTGTTCCTCTTGTATAAATCCCCAACCTTCGTAATCTGCATTAGATTCCTGTTTGGTTATTAGATCCTCATTTCCACTTACTTGTGAGGGTTTAATCCATGCTGTAAACGTTCTGGTGTCTGTAACTGCAAGATCAAGGACGTCGCCGTATTTTATGAGGGCGTCATCTTCAAACTGATAGGATCCTCCGAACTTCCCATTTACTGCTTCTATTTTACTACCAGGAAGTCCACTAGCGGTGCCTGTGTATCCATTGCTGCTGCTATCCTCCACGGTGTCATCTAATGCAAGGTC